>JAUNUE010000301.1:0-1206 GCA_030538335.1 Allobrachymonas sp.
CGAGGGCTCGCCCGCCGACCGCGCCGGCCTCAAGCCGGGCGACCTGATCACGCGCATCGACGACACCGCCGTCAAGGGGCTGACGCTGACCGACGCCGTCAAGCGCATGCGCGGCGAGCCGCGCACCCGCGTCACGCTGACCATCTTGCGGCGCGACGAGAGCCGCACCTTCCCGGTCACCATCGTGCGCGAGGAAATCAAGACGCAGTCGGTCAAGTCCCGGCTGGTCGAGCCGGGCTACGGCTGGATTCGCCTCTCGCAGTTCCAGGAACGCACGGTGGACGACTTCGTCACCAAGGTGAACGACCTGTACCGCCAGAGTCCCGAGCTCAAGGGGCTGGTGCTCGATTTGCGCAACGACCCCGGCGGCCTGCTCGATGCGGCGGTGGCCATTTCGGCCGCCTTTCTGCCGGCTGACGTGACGGTGGTGTCCACCAACGGCCAGTTGGCCGACAGCAAGTCGGTGTACAAGGCGCGGCCCGAGGACTACCTGCGCCGGCGCGGCAGTGACCCGCTGCGCCAGTTGCCGCCGGCGCTCAAGTCAGTGCCGCTGGTGGTGCTGGTCAACGAAGGCTCGGCCTCGGCCAGCGAGATCGTGGCCGGCGCGCTGCAAGACCACAAGCGCGCCACCGTCATGGGCAGCCAGACCTTCGGCAAGGGCTCGGTGCAGACCGTGCGCCCGCTCGGCCCCGATACCGGCCTGAAGATCACCACCGCGCTGTACTACACGCCCAACGGCGCCTCGATCCAGGCGCGCGGCATCGTGCCCGACGTGCTGGTCGATGAAACCGCCGAAGGCAGCCCGTTTGCCGCGCTGCGCATGCGCGAGGCCGATCTGGACAAGCACATCACCGGCGCCAACGAGCCGGCGCGCAACGACACCGAGCGTGAGAAGGCCCGCGAACAAGCGCTCAAGCGCCTGGAAGAAGAGTCGAAAAAGCCCGCCTCGGAGCGCCGCCCGCCCGAGTTCGGCAGCAGGCGCTCAACCGCCTCAAGGGCCAGCCCGTGGTGGCCAGCAAGACGCAGACCGAGCGCCCGGCCGAAACCAGGGAAAACTGAACCTGACGGCGACGCCCCTCCCACCTCACCGCACGCCCGGCCTTGCGCCGGGCGCGGTGTTTTCTCCAGACTTTTTTTGCTCAAGACGCCATGAACGACGCGCAACTGCTGCGTTATTCGCGCCACATCCTGCTCGATGAGCTGGGC
>JAUNUE010000301.1:1216-1622 GCA_030538335.1 Allobrachymonas sp.
CGAAGGCCAGCAGCGCCTGCTCGACGCGCATGTGCTGGTCATTGGCGCGGGCGGGCTGGGTTCGCCCGTGCTGCTGTATCTGGGCAGCGCCGGGGTGGGCCGCCTCACCGTGATTGACGACGACACGGTGGACACCACCAACCTGCAACGCCAGATTGCCCACACTGAAGCGCGCGTGGGCCAGCCCAAGAGCGAGTCGGCACGCGCGGCGGTGGCGGCCATTAATGCCGAGGTGCGGCTGCACGCCATCACGGCCCGCGCCGACGAGGCGCTGCTCGACCACTGGGTGCCGCAGGCCGACCTGGTGCTCGACTGCACCGACAACTTCGCCACCCGCCAGCGCATCAACCAGGCCTGCGTGCGCCACGCCCGCCCGCTGGTCAGCGGCTCGGCCCTGCGGTTTGAC
>JAUNUE010000031.1 GCA_030538335.1 Allobrachymonas sp.
CCCCACGCCCGAAAAGGAAAAGGCGCTTGACGACGACCGCAAACCCGGCCCGCGCGATGTGAAGATTTTGAAGTACAGCAAACGCGGCGGCCAGCGCCCCGAAGTGCGCATGGTGCGCGTGCTGGGCAACGAGCGCCTCACGTCCAGCGGCAAGGTCAAGCGCGCGCGGCCCAAACAGGTTTCGGCCAAGAAGCGGCAAATCGGCAGTTGAACCGCCTTGATTGCAGCGTATACCCAGACACGGGGGCATCGATAAACAAAAGGACAGAATAGCCATGGATCTTTTGTTTTATTATATTTTTATATATCCATTGTTTTTTCTGGCCGCAGCATTTAGCGACTATATTTATATTGCAACCATAGTCTTGGCTATTCTCGGTATTATATTTTTGGTTTTGTTCAGAAAAGACAAGCAAACAGGAGCCCGATTCACCGTTGATCGATTCAAAAACCTGCCATCTGCATTCATCATTTTTTCAGGTATTGGATTGGGGGTGGTGGTTGCGCTTGCATCGATCGTGGCAATGGCCCTTTTCAATCAAAAACCACCCTCCCGCCTCCCCACGTCAACCATTAAAGCGGAGACCATTGTTGGAATTCAAACGGGAAGCAATTTTGAGGCTGACCCAATTATTCTGGCAAAAGATGGAAAAACCTATACCTACGTCAATAATCGTTATTATTCAGCAGATAAATCACATCCAAAAACAAGAAGCAAAGCATGCGAGCCGCAATATACTGACAATATTGAAAAATTTGCCGGAAAAACTGTTTCCTGCCAAGAGGTACAACCTGTGGGAGAATGGTGCCCAGCACCTTACACCGTGGTCGCCAATACATTCGAGGGTGACATATGGATACTTCAAGAGCACCGCCCATGTGGTTTTGGAGGCCTCATGTTTTCTGTTATTTTTGGCTTCTTTGGTTTGATTTTCAGCCTGCTGCTCATTTCCGTAAAAAATTCATATCTCCAAGCTGACAAAAGGAAAGAATGATTTATTTGCCATTCAGAACCAAGCATGAGGGCGTAACCGTGTCAACAACTTTCTCCAACAGATCTCTATAACCGCAATGCACCCGGAACTGATCGTTACCAACCTCAAGAAACGCTATACCGGCGTTTCGGGAACCATCAACGCGCTGATGCCGGTGCAAAGCCAAAAGCTTGCCATCGGGTTTGTAGGGCAAAACATGCCCGGCGTTGAGCAGGCGCGCAAGGAGCATCCGGATACCGTCCGGCACCTGGGGCTTGGCCAGGCCATTGCCCTGTCACTCAAGCACAGGATCAGCAAAGACAACCCGCGCAAGATCATCTGGCATGTGCGCCGCGACCATGAAATGATGATCGCGATTTTTTTGCGCGATGTCTTGCGCGCGCCGATTTCCATCGTCTTTACTTCTGCGGCCAAACACCGGCACTCATTCTTTCCGCGCTGGTTGATCAGGCAGATGGATGCCGTTATTGCCACCACGCCTGCCGCAGCTTCTTTTCTGGGCAACACCACTTCCGTGGTCTACCATGGCGCTTCACTGACCCGCTTCAAGCCACCGGAAAACCAGCATACGGTCTGGCAGGAATCAGGCTTGCCAGGAAAATACGGCATAGGTGTTTTTGGAAGAATCCGCCCCAGCAAGGGGACAGACATTTTTGTGGATGCCATGATCCAGGTCTTGCCGCACCACCCTGACTTTACGGCCATCATCACCGGAGACTGTCTGCCGCAACATCAGTCCTTCAAGAACGGATTGATCCAGAAAATCAAGGCTAATCATCTTGAGAGCCGCATTGTTTTTCTGGGCAATCTGCCACCCGAAGAAATACCCCTGTGGTACCAACGGGTGCTGATCATGGTTGCCTGCCCGAGGTACGAACCGTTCGGCATCACGCCGCTGGAAGCCATGGCCAGCGAATGCGCTGTGGTAGCGAGTGCGACCGGCGCCTTTGAAGACATTGTGCAGGAAGACCAGACCGGATACGTCGTTCCCACCGATGATGCAAATGCCCTGGCCCACCGGGTTGGTGCGTTAATGCAAGATCCAGAGTTTGCCGTTCAGATGGGCAAAGCTGGGCATGCGCGGGTGACACAGCATTTTTCGATTGAGCATGAAGCTGCCGGCATACAGGCCGTGTATGACCAGCTTTGGAATAAAGACCTGCAGCTGGCCGATGGATAAAGCGCTCAGGGCTTTTGCGCCGCTCGGTAATGAAAATACAAAGGTATTGGTACTGGGCAGCTTCCCCAGCGAGCGCTCGCTGCAGATGCAGCAGTACTACGCGCATCCGCAAAACCAGTTCTGGCACATTCTGGGCGCCCTGTGGCATATCGACTTGCCCACCCTGCCCTATGAACAACGCTGTGCCGAAGCGCTGCGACGCGGACTGGGCATCTGGGACGTTTACGCCAGTTGCGAGCGCCAAGGCAGCCTCGACAGCGCCATCCACAACGCCACCGTCAACGACTTTGCCGCACTTGCCCGCCAGTGCCCGCAACTGCAGGCCATTGCACACAACGGCAGCGAGAGCTGGCGCCACCACAAGCACGCGGCATCATTGGGCTTGCCAGTGTACAAGCTGCCTTCGACCAGCCCGGCCAACGCAAGCTGGAGCTTTGAGCGCAAGCTGCAAGCGTGGCGCGAAGTGTTCATGGCGCATGGCTTGTGCGCAGGCTGAGCCAGAACAAGCCCAACAA
Source organism: Allobrachymonas sp. (assembly GCA_030538335.1). Classification (GTDB taxonomy): domain Bacteria; phylum Pseudomonadota; class Gammaproteobacteria; order Burkholderiales; family Burkholderiaceae_C; genus Brachymonas. The sequence goes on from JAUNUE010000031.1 coordinate 2,691, forward strand.
AAGCGCTTTTGTTCGTTCATGCCGTGCCGAAGGCACTGGTCACTTTCGGCAACACCTGTTACCCCTTCGCGTCGCACAAAAAGTACCCCTGTTGCCTATACTGGATTTGAAAAAACGCACGCTCGATGCGGCCTTTCTTTCCAGTGCGTCTTCTTCAAAACCGGTTCAAAACCGGATTACGCACTGCGCCTTTCCAAACCATCAAAGGAGTCTCCCATGCTGTATTCCAGATATCTTGCGCCCCTCGCCCTGCTTGCAGCCACTTTGTTTGCCGCCACTGCAGTTCAGGCCAATGACCGCATTTGTCGCGGCACCATCAGCGGCCAGACCATCGACGGCAACGTCAAGGTACCCAAAGGTGCCAGTTGCGTTGTGACCAACAGCAAAATTGACGGTAACATCCAGGCGCAAGGCGCTTCATCGGTCATCGTGCGCAACAGCAACGTTGACGGCAACATCCAGCTCGATAAAGGTGGACGGGCCAATATCCGCAGCAACCGCGTCAATGGCGACATTCAACTGTTTGGCAACCGCGGCTCACTCGTGGTGCAAGGCAATACCGTAGACGGCAACCTGCAGTGCAAGAGCAACAGCCGCCGCCCCACCGGAGGCCGCAACCAGGTGGATGGCAACAAGGAAGACCAGTGCGCGCGTCTATGACTGGCGCGTTTTTCAAGCACGCTGAATATAAGAACGCGCCAGATCAGGGCTGGGCAGGATCTGCGGCATGCCCCGGTGCCGCCGCCTTGTAACGGCTGTATTTTTCGAGCTTCTGCACCATCAGGGCATAGATTTTCGGGTTGGCGGCCAGGCATTCGCCCGCATGCAAAAAGTCGGCTTCGCCGGTGAAGTTCCCCACCAGGCCGCCGGCCTCTTGTACCAGCAGGCTGCCTGCGGCAATGTCCCAGGGCTTGAGGTCGGTTTCAAAAAAAGCGTCGGTAAAACCCGCAGCCACATACGCAAGATCGAGCGCGGCCGAGCCGGGGCGGCGCACGCCTGCGGTGCTGCGCATCATGTCCATGAACATTTGCATGAACTGCTCGTAATCCTGCCCGGGGCGGAACGGAAAACCCGTGCTGACCAGGCTGTCGGCCATGCGTATGCGCTTGCTTACGCGGATGCGGCGGTCGTTGAGGAAAGCGCCGCGCCCGCGCGTGGCGGTGAACAGGTCGTTGCGCGAAGGGTCGTACACCACGGCCTGCTCCATCTTGCCGCGCACCTGCAGCGCAATGCTCACGCTGTAAACCGGAAAGCCGTGGATGAAGTTGGTGGTGCCATCGAGCGGGTCGATGATCCAGACGTAATCGCTGCCCTGCTTGCCGCGCTCGCTGCCCGATTCTTCGGCCAGAATGCCGTGCTGCGGGTAGGCCGTCAGCAGCGTTTCGATGATGGCATTTTCTGCTGCCTGATCCACCTCGGTGACAAAGTCGTTGGACTGTTTCAGTGATACGCGCACCGCCTCTACATCAAGCGAAGCACGGTTGATAAGGGTGCCAGCGGCACGGGCGGCCTTGATGGCCACATTGAGCATGGGGTGCAGGGAAGCAGTCATAACGGAGGAAGAAGAACCAGGAGATGGACGGACGATACCGCCAGCAAACCGTGAATTTTAAACGAGGCTCCCCAGGCTATTGATCTGCCAAAAACACACCGCCTGCAAAAAGCAGAATTTCAGAAGAAAATAAGTGCAAATACCATTTCCCCGCTCCATGTCCACCAAAGCACAAATCGTTTTTTCGCACGGCAACAGCTTTACCGCCGCCACCTACAACGTCATGCTGCAAGCCTTGCAGGATCGCGGCTTCGAAGTCTTGGCACTTGAAAAATTTGGCCACAACCCTCGCTACCCCGTTACCAACAACTGGCAGCCCATGACGCAGGAGCTGGTTGATTTCTGTGCGAAGCATCCGCCTGCAGAAGGGCAAGCGCGTTATCTGGTGGGGCATTCAATGGGGGGCATTTTGAGCCTGATGGCGGCTGCCCAGCACCCGCAGCTTGCCCAGGCGCTGGTCTTGCTCGATTCCCCCGTGCTTGCGGGCTGGCGTGCGGCATTTGTGCGCTACGGCAAGCGTACGCCGTGGCTGCAGCGGTATTCACCGGGGCGCGTCAGCCAGAGAAGGCGCAACGAATGGCCCGACCTGCCTGCCGTGCAACGCCACTTTGCCAGCAAGGCCCTGTTTGCCAACTGGCACCCGCAGGCACTGCACGATTACATCCACCATGGCACGCGGCCCGAACCCAGCCCGACCGAGCCGCAGCGCCACACGCTGGCGTTTGACCGCAAGGTAGAAACCGATATCTACAACACCCTGCCCGACCATGTCGAGCCTTTGCTGCGCCGCCACCCGCTGCAGATACCGGCAGCGTATATTGGCGGCACCGAATCGCGCGAAATGCGCCAGGTGGGGTTGGCATTGACGCGGCGCATCACGCAAAACCGCATCTACCTTTTGCCGGGCGGCACGCACCTGTTCCCGATGGAGCAGCCCGAAAAAAGCGCCGACATGGTGGTGCAGGCGCTCAAGGATATGGGCCAGTAAATCTCAGGGTGTCTTGACAGGCAAGCCTGTTTTGGCATCAAACAGGACTTTTTGCGTCTGCCCGTTGGCGCCGGGAAAGTCGTGGAACACGGCGCGCATCAGGTACGGCATGACGGTGTTGAGCGCCACCGGGCGGCCTGTGTATTCCGCACTGCCGTCAAACACCACAGGTGCTGCGGCTCCCTTGGCTTTTGCGACTTGCCCACGATCAGCAATGCGCACGCGCAGCAGGTAGCTTTGCATGGGTTGCATTACCACACGCTCGCCCCAGTTATCGTAATAATCGTCGTAGCCAAAAGGGTAGCTCCACGAAACGCCTGCGCCCACCCCGTGGCGCCAGCGCCCACCGCCATAGCCCAGTCCAAAGCGCCACATCGGGCGCATCACTGGCACCCGCGTTTCTACCATCACACGGCGTGACTGCACCGCCATGCTTGCAGCCATGCGCGCCTGCTCAGGCTGGGCGGCTGGCGTCAGCCCCTGTGTCTGCAACTGCTGTGCCAGTTGCGCCTCGTAGGCCCTGGCTTCCAGATCAGACAGAACGACCGTTTGCGCGGCACCCAGCGGTTGGGCAGTTGCCGCAGACGATGGTGCATCAGCGGGCGCAGCCACAATGGCATAGCTGGCCTGCTGCCCCTGCGCCGGCCATTGGTGAAAGCGCGTGACGTTGGTACTCACCGTACTGGCACAACCGGCCAGCACAAAAGTCAACCCCACCACCATGCCCAAACCGGCACGGCGGGCATTTCCTGCTATCTGTTTCTGCAACCAAGGCACCATGGCAAATCTCCTGACCAGTTACGACGCCTGTTGTACCTCAAAGCTTCGGCCATGTACAGGAACTATGTATCTGCTGGCCGCACTTTCAGGGCAACGATGTGTAAGAAGGGATACAAGCGCCACTTCAGGACTGGTGCCAGTCCACCCAACCCCACCACCAGGTTGCCAGCACGATCAGGCCAAAAGCAATGCGGTACCAGGCAAAAGGGATGAAATCATTGTTGGAAATGAAACGCAGCAACCAGCGCACACACAACCACGCGCTGATGAAGGCCAGCACCAGCCCGACCAGAAACACCGGAACGACATCCCAGGTCAGCATATCGCGCACCTTGTACAGGCTGTAGACGCCTGCACCAATCAAGGTGGGAATGGCCAGAAAAAACGAAAACTCGGTGGCCACCTTGCGCTCCAGCCCGCACAGCATGCCGCCGATGATGGTGGCGCCGCTGCGGCTGGTGCCGGGAATCATCGCCGTGCATTGCACCAGGCCCACTTTCAGGGCGTCCCACGGCGTCATGGCTTCCACGCTGGTGATACGCGCCGTGGTTTGGCGGCGCTCGGCCCACAAAATGACAAACGCGCCGAGAATGAAGGTCGTGGCCACCACCTGCGGCGTAAACAGATGGGCCTTGATGGCCTTGCCAAACAGCAAGCCCAGAATCACCGCCGGCAAAAAGGCGATGAAGATATTGAGCGCCAGCTTTTGCGAATCGCGCGAGTTGGGCAGTGTGACCACGGTGCTGCGGATTTTTTGCCAGTACACCAGAATCACGGCAAAGATGGCACCTGTCTGGATGGCAATGTCAAACGCATCGGCTTTTTCCTTGCTGAAGGGCGGTGCAGCAAAATTGATCAATGCGCCCGTCAAAATCAAATGTCCGGTGGATGAAATGGGCAAAAACTCGGTCAGCCCCTCCACCACGCCCATCAAGGCAGCCTTCAGCAACAACAACATATCCACAAAACACCTGCTTTCCCAAATCTGGCACGGGCAACGCGCTCATGCACGCGGCGCATTATCCTCCTGCGTCATGCATGCTGCGCGTTTGCGCTCCACCGTATTTTCGTAGGGTGGGTGCTTGCACCCACCCTACCCTCCATCTACGTGCGCGGTCTGGCCACGTTTTGTGCCAACAAGGCCAACACACCAGCCACCACGCCCCAGAAGGCTGAGCCTATGCCCAGCAGCTCCACGCCACTCAAGGTAACGAGAAAAGTAATCACGCCCACCTCACGGTGGCGCGGCGCTTCAAGCGCCCCGACCAAGCCGCTGCCGATGGTCGAGAGTAAGGCCAGCCCGGCAATGGCCTGCACCAATTCTGCGGGGAAAGCCTGCAGCACGCCCGCCACCGCCACGCCCATGACGCCAATCACCAGCATGCACACACCCCACACGATCGCCGCGGTGTAGCGCTTGTTGCGGTCAGGGTGGGCTTCATCCCCCATGCAAATACCCGCAGTAATGGCGGCCAGGTTCAGCGCATAGCCACCGAACGGCGCGAGCAGCAGGTTGACCAGCGCCGTAAACGTGATGATGGGCGAAATGGGCAGCGGGTAGCCCGTGGCGCGTGCCACGGCTACGCCGGGCAGGTTTTGCGAGGCCATGGTTACCACAAACAACGGCAGCGCCAGGCTGGTAATGGCCTGCCAGGTGAACCGCGGCATGGTAAAAAGGGGCACGGCCATGCCCCAGTGCACGGCGCCCATATGCAGCATGCCAGCGCCCCAGGCAAACAGCACGCCCGCCAGCAAGGTCAGCACCACGGCATAACGCGGCAAAAAACGCTTGCCCAGCAAATAGACCAACAGCATGGCAATAACCAGCCCCGGCGTTTTGCCCGCGGCGCCAAAGGCCTGCATGGCAAAACGCGCCAGCACACCCGCCAGCAGGGCCGATGCAACCGCCATCGGGATGCGGTTCATCAGCCGCTCAAACAGCCGCGTGGCACCTGCCAGCACAATCAACCCGGCGCTGACGATGAATGCGCCCATGGCCTCAGCCAATGCAAAACGCCCGCCCGCCGCTGCCGTAGCCAACACCACCGCGCCGGGGGTAGACCACGCAATCATCACCGGCATGCGCAAGATCAGCGAGGGTACGATGCTGCAAATGGCGCAACCGATGCACAGCGCCCACACCCACGAGCCGATTTGCGCCGCATCAGCCCCAAAGCCCTTGGCTGCGCTGAAGATGATGGCAATAGAACTGGTAAAGCCCACCAGCGTGGCCACCAGCCCGGCGGTAACGGTGGTCAGCGAAAAGTCGCGGGCAAAACCAGCCAGCGAAAAGCGTTGCGCACTCACATGTGGTCAATCATCACCTGGCCAAAGCCCGAGCAACTGACCTGGTTGGCACCGGGCATGAGGCGGGCAAAGTCGTAGGTCACGTTCTTGCTGGCAATGGCTTTTTTCATGCTGCTGATAATCAGGTCAGCCGCCTCTTTCCAGCCCATGTGGCGCAGCATCATCTCGGCACTGAGGATTTCGCTGCCGGGGTTGACGTAGTCTTTGCCTGCGTACTTGGGCGCCGTGCCGTGCGTGGCCTCGAACATGGCGACCGTGTCGCTCATGTTGGCGCCGGGGGCGATACCGATGCCGCCCACTTGCGCGGCCAGCGCATCGCTGATGTAGTCGCCGTTGAGGTTGAGCGTGGCAATCACGCTGTATTCCGCCGGGCGCAGCAGAATCTGCTGCAAAAAGGCATCGGCAATCGAATCCTTGATGGTGATGTCTTTGCCGGTTTTCGGGTTCTTGATCGTGACCCACGGGCCGCCGTCGAGCAACTGGCCGCCAAATTCCTTTTGCGCCAGCGCATAGGCCCAGTCACGAAAGCCCCCTTCGGTGTATTTCATGATATTGCCCTTGTGCACGATGGTCACGCTGGGCTTGTCGTTGTCGATCGCGTACTGGATCGCCTTGCGCACCAGACGCTCGGTGCCTTCGCGCGAAACGGGCTTGATGCCAATGCCCGAGGTTTCGGGGAAGCGGATCTTGGTCACGCCCATTTCTTCGGTCAAAAACTTGATGACTTTTTTGGCCTTGTCGCTTTCGGCCTCCCACTCCACCCCGGCATAGATGTCTTCGCTGTTTTCGCGGAAGATCACCATGTCAACTTTCTGCGGCTCTTTCACGGGCGAAGGCACGCCATCGAAATACTGCACCGGGCGCAGGCACACGTACAGATCCAGCTCCTGGCGCAACGCCACGTTCAGCGACCTGATGCCACCGCCCACCGGCGTGGTCAGCGGCCCCTTGATCGACACCACGTAATCTTTCAGCACCTGCAAGGTTTCTTCAGGCAGCCACACATCGGGGCCATACACCTGCGTGGATTTTTCACCTGCATACACCTCCATCCAGTGGATCTTGCGCTTGCCACCATAGGTTTTGGCAACCGCGGCGTCGACCACCTTGATCATCACGGGCGTGATGTCCATGCCCGTGCCGTCGCCCTCAATGTAGGGAATGATCGGCTCGTCGGGCACGCTCAATGACATATCGGCGTTGACGGTGATTTTTTGCCCTGCGGCGGGGACTTTGATGTGTTGGTACATGGTGGCTCCGGTTGATGAGATTTGGAATGGATTTTATAGGGCGACTCAAGCACCGCGCAGCATCCCATCTACGGCGGCACCCAAGCCAGGCAGATGCTGATTCACAACGCCTGCAATGGTCAACGGATCAATATCGCCCAGATAGTTGTGCACCAGGATGTTGCGAAAACCGCTGATCTGGCTCCAGGGGATGTGCGGGTACTGCGCTTTCAGTGGCTCGGGCAAGCGTTGCGTGGCTTCAGACAGGGTTTGCAGATTGCGCAGTGTGGCATCGTACAAAACCACATCCTTTGTCAAATCGCCCAGCGTCTGGATATGGCGGATGCGGGCAATGGCATCTTGAATATGCAGCGCATAGACCTGCCAGGACTTGCCCGCATTCATAGTTGTACGGCCTCCTGTTGTATTTGCCGGCGCATATGCGGGTTCAACTCATGCGCAGGTATCACATCCACCCGGCGTGCCAGCAACTCCGACAAACCCTGCGCCAACGGCAGGCGCTGCGCAAACAGGTCATAGCCGCGCGGCAAATCGACCAGAAAATCTACATCGCTGTCTTCCTGCTCCTGCCGCCGCGCCACAGAACCAAACACGCGGATGTTGGCAGCGCCAAAACGGCGCCCGAGCGCACGAATGGCCTCACGTTGGTTAAGAATCTCGTCGAGCAACATAGCGATGAGATGGTACAACAAAGTGTCTGCGCAGTGCCTACAACCCCAACTGCTCACACAGCGCCCGCGCCTTTTCAAGCACTTGCGCATCCATCTCGATCGGCCGCCCCCATTCGCGTTGCGTCTCGCCGGGCCATTTGTTGGTGGCGTCCAGCCCCATCTTGCTGCCCAGCCCGGCCACGGGTGAGGCAAAGTCGAGGTAGTCGATCGGCGTGTGCTCCATCATCACCGTGTCGCGCGCCGGGTCCATGCGCGTGCTCATGGCCCAGACCACTTCTTTCCAGTCGCGCACGTCCACGTCTTCATCCACCACGACGATGAACTTGGTGTACATGAACTGGCGCAGGTAGCTCCACACACCCATCATCACGCGCCTTGCGTGGCCCGCATATTGCTTGCGGATCTGCACCACCGCCATGCGGTAACTGCATGCCTCGGGCGGCAGGTAAAAATCGGTGATTTCGGCAAACTGGCGCTGCAGCAGCGGCACAAACAACTCGTTCATCGCCATACCCAGCACGGCGGGTTCATCCATCGGTTTGCCCGTGTAGGTGGAATGGTAGATCGGGTCGTGCCGCAGGCTGATGCGGTCTACGGTAAAGACCGGAAACTCCGCCTGCTCGTTGTAGTAACCCGTGTGATCGCCATAGGGGCCTTCCATGGCGTGCGCGTAACCGCTGGGGTGGTTCGCGTCGGGCTGGATATGGCCTTCAAGCACCATCTCGGCGCGTGCGGGCACTTGCAACGACACGCCCAGCGCATCGGCCACCTCGGTGCGCCCGCCGCGCAACAAACCGGCAAACTGGTACTCCGACAGGGAGTCGGGCACAGGCGTAACCGCACCCAGCATGGTGGCCGGGTCAGCGCCCAATGCCACGGCTATCGGAAACGGTTCGCCAGGATGCGCCAGGGCATGGTCACGAAAGTCAAGCGCGCCGCCGCGGTGCGGCAGCCAGCGCATGATGAGCTGGTTGTGCGACAGCACCTGCTGGCGGTAGATACCGAGGTTTTGCCGTTGCTTGTGCGGCCCGCGTGTAATCACCAAGCCCCAGGTGATGAGCGGCGCCACATCGCCCGGCCAGCAATGCTGAATGGGCAGGCGTGTCAGATCCACATCCTTGCCTTCCCACACCTGCTGCTGGCACGGGGCAGAACCCGTTTTTTTGGGCGCCATGTTGAGCAGTTGCTTGAGCAGGCCGCGCATCTCGAAAGCCTCGCGCAGGCTGTGCGGCGCTTGCGGCTCTTTCAAATCCGCCAGCACCTGGCCAAACGCGCGGATGTCTTGCACTTCTTGCACTCCCATCGCCTGCGCCACGCGCTGTTGCGTGCCAAACAGATTGCCCAGCACCGGCATGGTATGGCCGGGCACGTTCTCGAACAGCAACGCCGGGCCTTGCTTGCGCAACACGCGGTCGCACAGCGCCGTCATTTCCAGATGCGGCGACACCGGCTCGGCCACGCGGCGCAATTGGCCTTCGGCTTCCAGTTGGGCTATGAATTCACGCAGGTCACGATAAGTCATGGGGTACCTTGTCTTGATAGTTTGTAAATAACCCGCTGATCCGTTCAGGCCGAGGCCTGTGCTGCGCAAAGTCAAAGGGTATCGAAGCCTTGATGCAAGTTATTTTGCCCTTCGACTTTGCTCAGAGCGAACGGTTTGCAATTATTCCTGGCACTTGTTTACCTTCAGAATCAGTGCATTTATTGGCTGTCTCCCTCACCCTAACCCTCTCCCGCAAGCGGGAGAGGGAACCATGCTCTGCATTTTTTCTGAACGCGAAGAAGGCAAAAGAATACTCCCTCTCCCCTCTGGGGAGAGGGCAGGGGTGAGGGGCGGACCTTGCCACCACACATATGTTTCAAGCAGTCTTGGGCACAGAAGCAGGCA
>JAUNUE010000032.1:0-6830 GCA_030538335.1 Allobrachymonas sp.
GGGGCTTAGCCCCGTTTGGCGGCGAAACGTCTGGTTGAAATTCGATTTGGTGTAAAAGCCGCAATCGAGCATGATGTCGCCCACGCTGGCATCTGTTTCGCTCAATTGCTGCTGTGCCGCCGCGATGCGCAAGTGGTTGATCCACTGCGCCATGTTTTTTCCGCTATGGCGGTTGACGGCCGCTGACAACTCCCGCGCAGGCATACCCATGCGCCGGGCCAGTTTGATGAGGGTCAGGTCAGGGTCGCGAAACAGTTCCTGTTCCTGCACCAGGGATGTGAGGCGCTGCACGGTTTGCGCATCTTCGTGTTGGAGCGGCGTTTGGTCCGGGCTGGATGGCGAGGTGGCGGCTTGCGCCCCGCTGGCGACGGGCATGCTTACTTGCTGTGCATCTTCCACAGGACTTGGGATGATGGTATCTGCTGGCTGCAGCACAGGCTGGCTGGCAAAAATGGCGCCCGCCTGCACAATGCTGTAGATCAACGGCACAACGACCAGGATTTGCGCGTAAGTGACCAGTGCGGTTGTATGTTGCCCGCCGTAAAAATGAAAATCTGCCGCCACCAGAGCCTCAACCACGCCGCTGAAGCACAGGATGCATCCCACCCAGACGGCCGAGCGCTGAATGTCGGGTGTTTGCGACAGGCGCAGGCCATCGAGCCGCGCATGCCAGCCCATTCCCCATACCAGGAGTGCGGTGCCATAACCCAGATACAGCGCCACCAGCAAGGCCTCCGCCCAGTTCCAGTACCGCACACCGGCCAGCAACAACGCCAGCACCACCGGCGTGGCGAGAAAAGGCAGCACCTGCGGCCACCAGGCCGATTTTTCTTGCGCCCCGCCATGCGGGGGACGATAAAAACACAGCCACGCGGCAGGCGCTTGCAGGCTCGATACCACGGCCAGCGCAAACCACAAGCGGGGGTACTGCAACAAGCTCCAGCGCAAGCCCACCAGCAGCATCATGAGGGTGGACAACGCCACAAACAGCAAGGCGCGCATGTCTCTTTGCGGCCGCGCCCACAAGCGCACCCACAACACCAGCAAGAGCAGGGCGCTGACATAAGGCAAGGGCAGTGCAAGCATGATCGATGGAGGTTTTTACAGGATGGCCCGGCAGCAAAAAACACCGTGGGTCGGGCGCAAACGCAGCCCGACAAATCTCCGATTGCAGAGGCTGCCTGGTGCAGCGCAACAACTGCCCTGCGCGCACCAGGATTTGCGACCGTTTCATGGTACCAAAACATGTTTCAGTACCCCGAAACGCAGTTTCAGGACGCAAAAACCGCATCTTACCGGGAAAATGAACCAATATTTACAGGATTTGTCAATCTGGTTTTCGTGAAATGCATCACCAATACATGCAGTAAATGCAAACCGGGCGGCCCGACATCCTGATGCACGCTTTTTCAACCCCATTCGCATCCGCAACAGCGATGCGAATAACCTTTCAGGAGAAGAACCATGTCTGAAACCTCCTCTGTCGCTGCTCCAAAGCCATGGGCGCGGCGCTCATTTTTTGCTTCTTTGGCTGCGCTTGTGCTCACCCTGGGTGTGGCCGCATGCGGCGGAACGGTGATCGCGCCGGGTTCAGGCTGGCGCGTGGCCGAGGTGCCGCCAGAGGGCAGTCAACCCGCCATCGGCCTGAGGATTTTTTCGCCATGCGATCAGGCGGCCAAAGCGCCTTTTGCGCCTGGCCCCTTCGCTATTGATACCACACCCGGCTGCCCGATTGCCGGATCAGACAAGCTGCCGCTTATTGTGATGTCCCATGGGCGTGGAGGCAACTTCCATGCACACCATGACACGGCCACCGCGCTGGCACGGGCCGGATTCCTTGTGGCTGCCCTCAGCCACCCCGGTGACGAAAGTTCCGACCTGTCCAACTCCGACGACATCTCGGTCTTGTACCACCGCCCGGCACAAGTCAAACGGGTGATCGACTTCATGCTGAGCAGCGCCGCACCAGAATCGGCCCGTATCGACGCGCAGCGCATCGGCTTTTTCGGCTTTTCGCGCGGTGGCAACACGGGCATGGTACTGGCCGGAGCCACGCCCGACTTTGCCAACACCAACCTGCCTTGCCCCGCTGGCATGAAGATCTGCGACCAGATCACAGGCAACCAGATACCCGATCTGCCGCTGGTGACCGACAAGCGCATCAAGGCCATGGCCATTGCCGACCCCTTGAGCTTTTTCCCTACGCCTGAAAGCGTAAAAAACGTGAAGATTCCAATCCAGATGTGGGGTTCGCAACTGGGTGGTGATGGCGTTACCCCCGAGAGCGTGGCGCTGTTGGCCAAGAATATGGCCCACAACACCGAGTTCACGGTCATCCCCAACACCAACCATTACTCCTATCTGCATCCTTGCACACCGGCACTGGCAGCCATCGCACCAGAAATCTGCACCCAGGATCCGGCCGGTCTGGACCGCCCCGCCATGCACCTGGAGTGGAACGTGCGCATGGCCATGTTCTTCAAGCAAAAGCTTTGATCCCCTCCAGCAGGGCGCTGGCCATGCCAGTGCCTGCTGGTCTTGTGGCAGCAGATACCAGTGCGGATCTGCTGCCTTTTTGTGGATCCAGGCAGATGTGCTTTGGCGTTGGCAGCAGCGCCGCACACCATTGCCTGCGTGCAGCACCGAGGCTTGATCTGCTGGCCAAAGTACCGCGCCAAAAACAATCACAGGCAAGAGCCAGAATACGCTGTTGCGCGTCCTCAATCCTGTTTCAGGACGCCCACCGCAAACCGAATGGACACAATCACACCATATTCATTTTTCATGGAGACATCATGCGAAATTGCGAATACCAGAAATACACAGGCATGCGGGTGGCGGTTTGTTTCCTTGCAGGGGCCGCTTTGGGATTGGCCGCTTGCCAAAACCATACCGACTCCACACCCAGAGCGCCTGCTCCGGCAGCGCCTGAAGCAACATCCACGGCAAGCACCGCTGGGGCTGGAGCCATTGTTTCAGCCGGGTTCAAAAACCTGCACGTACCTGCTGAAGGCGACATCAAGCCCATAGACGTCAAACTCTGGACACCCTGCGAAAAACCATTGCAAGGCCCCTTCTCACCGGGTGGCCCTTTTGCGCTACAGGCTGTTGCGGGCTGTCCGGTAGCAGGCGCAGGCAAATTTCCGCTGATTGTGGTTTCGCACGGCAGGGGCGGCACAGCGTTTGCACACCACGATACGGCAGAAGCCCTGGCAAGCGCGGGGTTCATCGTTGCCACCTTCAACCATCCTGGCGACAACGCCTTTGACTTGAGCAACGCCGACGACTTCTCGGTGCTTTACCACCGCCCCGCACAGGTCAAACGCGTCATTGACTATTTGCTTGCCACTGCGCCGGAAGCTGAGCGCATAGACGCCAACCGCATCGGCTTCTTTGGTTTCTCACGCGGTGGCTATACCGGCCTGGTGCTGGCTGGCGCCACACCCGATTTTGCAAAAACAGACATATCCTGTCCCCAAGGTTCTGAAAACATGTGCCAACAACTGGCCAGCGGGTCGCTGCCCAACCTGCCGCTGGTGCGCGACGCGCGTATCAAATCGATGGTGATTGCCGATCCGTTGAGCTTTTTTCCAACGCCTGAAAGTGTGAAAGATGTGAACGTGCCAACGCAGTTGTGGGGCACGACCAAAGGCGGCGATGGCGTAGCACCCGAAAGCGTGGCGCTGCTGGGTAAAAACCTCACGAACCAACCCGACATCAAAACCATGCCCAACAGCAACCACTACAGCATGTTGGCCCCCTGCACGCCCGCGTTGGCTTATCTGGAAAAAGACATCTGCACCAAAGACGAGCCTGGCTTTGACCGTGTGACCGCACACAAGGAGTGGAATGCGCAGATGGTGGTGTTCTTCAAAAAGGCGCTTGAAGGGAAATAAGGTTACCGGCGCTGCGCTACACCGCTTGTGCCGCCCGCACCCCGTGGTAGCAGGCCTCTTCAAAGACCGAGTAGCCGCTCAAATCCGCATGGCAGAACTGCACCCGGCTGCTGGCGGGCAGTTGTGCCAAGGCATTTAATGCCGCACTGCTGCGGGTGCCGGGCACGGGGCAGGCCATGCCGTGGCCCCAGCGGGCTACGTCGATGCGCACCAGCGCCTCAGACAAATCAGGATGCAAGGGGCGCAACTGCTCGATGATGTGGTTGCGCCAATGCGCCCACGGTTGCGTCATCAGTTGCATACGCGCTGCGCGAAAGGCGTCGTTGCCCGGCGCTTCGCACAGCGTCTGGTACCACGTCAGCACTGAAGTTTCCGCCTGATAAGGCAGCAGGTTCTGGTGGCCTGCGTTGACATAGCCCAGCGCCTGGTGGCCGTAGATCACGTTGTCCCACGCCAGCGGGGCGTTGCCTTCCCGGCGGCGCAGGCGCTTGCCGAGTTGCAGGTTGGCCACCAGCCACGGGGCGTATTGCAGTTGGCGGGAAGCCTCTTGCAGGGCTGCTTGCATGGCGCTGTCTGCCCCTTGCAGGATGCGGGCACTTACAAACAGGGGCGCGGCCAGCAGGCAGTGTTGCGCCTGCCAGCGCAGGGGCTTGCCGCTGGGGGCGTGGATGGCATCGACCTGCACGCCATGCGCTTGCACGTCCACACGGTGCACCACATGCGCGGGGAGCAAGCGCTCACCCAGGGCTTGGGCCAACTGGCGCACCAGCCAGGCATTGCCTTCGGGCCAGGTGAGCAGGCCTTCGCTTTCATCGTGTTCTGCCATCTCAGCACCGGGGGCAGAAAAACCGTGGCGGCTGGCAAAGTAGTGCAGCCCGGCCCAGGCAGACACTACCTGCGCCGGGGCGCCGTATTCGTCGCGGCAGCAGTAGTCGAGGTACCAACGCAGGTGTGGCTCGGCAAGGCCGTGTTCATCCAGCCATTGGGCAAAGGGAATTTGGTCAAGCGCATTCAGTTCATGCCTCCAGCGCGCATCCACCCGCTGCACGGGTATGGTGAATTTGCCCGGCTGGCGCTCGGCCTGCACCAGTTGGGCAAAACGGCGGTAGGCATCCAGCGCGCTTTGCGGCGCGCCGTGCACTGGCAACAGCCCTTCTTGCCAATGGCCGTTGTAATAGAGCCGCTCTTGCGGGCTGTGGCACAAATGCCGCTCACCCTGCGCCGTGAGTTGCCAGCGCCCCAGGCGGTGTTCGAGCAGGCCCAGTTCTTGCAGCAGCGCCTGCACTTCGGTGGCGTCTGCGCCGGGCAGCGGCAGGTAGTGTGCGCCCAGTGGGCACGGCATGTTGCCAAGCACGCTCCCTTGCGCGTTACCGCCCGCCTGGTCTTCCAGCTCCAGCAGCACAAAGTCTTCGATGCCGCGCTGGCGCAGGATGCGTGCTGCCATCAACCCGGCAATGCCGCCGCCCACGATTACTACCTGGGTTTTTCGTATTTCAGGCGTGCCTGCTGGCAAAGCGCCATCGCGCAAGGTGTGGCCACGGGCCATATCGCTGCCGACAAAGCCACCTGTGACTTCTTGCGGGGTGCAGGCGCCCAAAGTGGCAGCCAACGGCGCAGCAACGGCGCCCGCCAGCAGGGTACGGCGGCGCAAGGAGCTCATGTTGGCCTACGGGAGCAAGCGACATCCCCCCCCTCTCCCCAACCCCTCTCCCGCAAGGGGAGAGGGGCTTGTGGGGTACGCTGCGCGGCAGGGGAGTGGATGCTGTCTGCTCGCCATCGAGCAGATGCTTGTTGATACAGACAGGTATTGAACAGCAACCTCACTTCAGCACCCTGCCCCATTCTTCTTCGTAGGTGCGCACCAGCACCTGGCTGGCCAGGCGGTTGACTTCGGCAGGTACGCGCGCCATGTCAGGGGGAAAGTCAAACAACTGCGGCAGGGTTTTCACATCCAGAAATTTCAGCTCTGCAGGCAGTTGCTGCGGCAAGCGGTAGGGCCTGCGGCTGGCGATGACAAAGCCCCACTCGCCAAAGCTCGGCACGTGCGCGTGGTACGGCGTGGCGGTAAGGCCCACCGATTCAATGGTTTGCACCACCGTCCAGAAACTCTTGCGCGCGATCAGTGGCGAGGTGGTTTGCACCACGGCATAGCCGCCTTGCGCCAGGCGGCTGTCGAGCAGGCTGTAGAAGCTGTTGGTGAACAGCTTGCCTACCGAGAAATTGGTGGGGTCGGGAAAGTCCACCACGATCACGTCGAAGATGTCGTCGTTTTCTTGCAGCCAGGTAAAGGCATCGGCATTGACGATACGCACCTTGGGGTGGTTCAGGCTGTTGGCGTTGAGCGGCGTGAGCAGCGGGTCGGTGCCAAACAAGCGCGTCATGTTCGGGTCGAGTTCGATCAGCGTGATGCTCTCCACACCGGGGTATTTGAGGATTTCGCGCACGGCCATGCCATCGCCACCGCCCAGCACCGCCACCTTGCGCGGCGCGCCACCGTTGGCGTAGCCACTCATGGCCGGGTGGACGAGTGCCTCGTGGTAGCGGTACTCGTCGCTTTGCGCAAACTGCAGGTTGCCGTTAAGGTAGAGCCGCAACTGGCCGTTGCGCCGCGTGATGGCGATGCGCTGGTACGGCGAATCAGCCGACAGCACCACCGGCGCCTGGAACTGGTAGGCCTCGGCCGCCGTGGTCACGCGCCCGGCCTGCGCAAAGCCCGTGAGCAAGGCCAGCATGACGCCGCCACCCAGCAGCCATAAAGGCGTAGGCGCGGCAATCTGGTAGCGGAACAGCCACAAAGTCCACAAGCCCACCACCACATTGAGCAGGCCGAACAGTAAGCCGGTACGCAGCAAGCCCAGGTGCGGCATCAGCAGCAGCGGAAACGCGATGGACACCGCCAGCGCGCCGAGATAATCTACCGTGAGCACCTGCGAC
>JAUNUE010000032.1:6840-12088 GCA_030538335.1 Allobrachymonas sp.
ACGCAGCGAAGTGTGGCGCTTCAAGATGCGCATGACGAGCGGGATTTCCAGCCCCACGAGGGTGCCGATGAGTATCACCAAACCATACAGCAGCACGCCAAAGCCGCCCTGTATCCAGGCATGCGCGGCATACAGCACCATGGGCATGAAACCGCCCACCAGCCCGACCAGTATTTCGATGCGCACAAAATGGGCATGCAACGCGCGCTCGATATAGCGCGACAGCCACGAGCCGATGCCCATGGCAAACAGGTAGCTGCCGATGATGGTAGAAAACTGCAGGATCGAATCACCCAGCAGGTAAGAGGCAATGGCGCCCGCAGAAAGTTCGTACAGCAGCCCGCATGCCGCAATGACGAATACGCTGAACAGCAGCGCCAGTTGGGCGGGGTGCAGGGCGGCAGGGGCCGGGGCTTCTTCAGCGAGAGGATTATTCATAGTGCGTCCACATGCGCAGCACACGCACTGTTTTTTCTGCTTCAAACACCTCATACACCAGGCGGTGCTGGATGTTGATGCGGCGCGAGTAAGCGCCAGAAAGGTCACCTACCAGCTTTTCGTAGGGCGGCGGGTTTTGAAAAGGGTCGTTGGCCAGCACAGCCAGCAAGTCTTGCGCCCTGGGCTTGAGGCCGCTTGCCGCCAGCTTTCTGGCGTCTTTGGCAGCCTGCCGGGCAAATACGACCGTCCAGGTTACCAATCAAGCTCCTTGGCACTACCGGCCAAAGGCTCGGCCATGCCTGCCTTGATCGATTCGCGCATGCCCGGCACCCCCAACAGATACAGGGTCTCCTGGATGGCACTCCAGTCTGCAGCCGACAGCAACACGGCATCGCCCCGTTTGCCGGAAATGACAATGGGCTGGTGCGACTGCGCCGTCTCGTCGATCAAGCGGTAGAGCTTGGCGCGGGCCTCGCTGGCAGTCAGGATTTGCATGTCGTTCTCCCTCAAAAGCCCGGTGATGGTACGCTAAAACGTACGAAACATCAAGCTGTTTGCAAAACGGAGTGGCGTTTTACTACCCATGAATCGCCGCAGCAATGATGATCGAAATGCCCAGGCACATGGCCCCGATCACAATGCCCAGCGCCACATTGTGCTTTTCGACAATTTCGCCCCACAGGTCATAGGGCGTGATCTTGTCGATAACGATAAAGCACAGCCAGAAAATGCCCACCCCGACGAGGGAGTAAAACAGCGACAGGCCGAGGGTGACCGGGTCAAACAGGGGAAGAATCCGCTGGTTCATGGTGCTTATCTCCTTTCAAGTGCGGGCCAATGGATGCCTGCCGTGTGTTGCCAAATCAAAATCATTTGTGCCCGCCGCCACTGTTGTAGTCGCCGTAGCTGCCGCCTCCAACATAGCCGCCACCCCCATCGCTGCACATGGAAAGCAGCACCAGCACAACGATGATGACCACCACCCAGAACACGATGGTATCCAGCGTGAGCGACGATCCGGAATCTGCTCCCGCCGTATAGACAAAAGCCCTGCTTTTCAGGCCAAAAATGTCAGCCACCGTACTGGCTGGCAGATCCTTGCCAGCAGACCATACTATCTCGCGGCCACTGTCGCTGCTGCCTTCTTCTCGGGACAGCACATACACGCCCCTGCGGTATTCGCGGTTGTAGGTTGTCTGGCCTACTTCTACCTGCCAGTAGAACTCACCCGCCACGTAGTCAGTACGGGCTTCGTATTCGTACTGGAACAGGTAGTCTTGCCCCTCATGTCGGGCGATTCTGCCTTTGACCGACGGTGCGCCCGTGGTGGTGCGCACAAGGCTCCAGCCATCCGTACTTTCCACCAGAAACAAAAAACCTTCGAGGCGGTTGTAGAGCAGGTATTCGCTCCAGCCGAAGGTTTCGTCGTCGTCTTCTTCCTGCCCTACGCGGTGCTGAAAACCCACCACTTGCCAGCTTTTGCCTTCCAGTATGCCGGTTGCGCCCAGGGCAATGGTGGGGTTGATATGCAAGCGTTGCGTAGCATGGCGCAGTTCGCCGCCTACGCCTTCGTCAAGATTGATCAGGCTGTTGCAACTGCCGCAGGTCAAGCTCTTGGTGGTGGGCAGCAAAGGCTGCACGGGGCTGCCGCAATTGGGGCAGGCAAACTGGCGGCCCTGCACGTTTTTTTCAGCCGCATCATCGCGCAGGCCCTTGAGATTCAAATCCTGCAGCCGCACGCTGCGCCCGACCGAAAGTTGCGGCGCAACCCCTTGCTGCCACCATTCAGCGCCCAGCACCGTGCCGCTGTCGCTGCGCAGTTCCACCATCATGAAAGGGCGGCCCAGCGGGGGCAGTCGTGGCAACTCGCCTTCGGCTGCCACCAGGCTGGCTTGCAATACCGAGGTGACGGTGTAATCCACCCCCAGCAGCGCAAGATGTTGGTTAACCTGCAAATCGCCAGCCCGCAACAACACCTGCTGCATTTGGGCCGAAGCACTGTCTTGCAGCGGCCTGCCCAGCACATAGGCGCCGTTGTCTTCGCTCAGAAAGGCCGTGCTGCCATCGTCCAGCGCCAGCAGCCACTCGTTCCAGGAACCTTCGGCATAGCGGTACTGCAGCCGCCCCACTACCGTGAAGGTCAGCGGCTTGCCTGCAGGTTCGCCGGGCCAATGACCGGTGGCAAAAAGCTGCAGCGGGCTGTAGTCATCAAAAACTTCGGCCATCTGGCCCGTGCGTTGCAGCGTGTCGCCATCGCGCACCACGGTGCTTTTGCAGTAGCCGCACACAGCATGCGTGCTCGATGCCGAGAAGAAACGCACCGGCGCACCGCACGAAGGGCACGCAGCCTGGTACACGCGCTGCGTTTTGCCGCGCGCGCTGCCTTCAGAAGGAAGGGGTGGTGGGGTTGCCACGGGAGATCAGGGGTGGGTGATTAATTTTGGTGCAGGTGCAGAAAATGGCCGGGCTTGGGGTTCTTCACGCCCTCTCCCTCTCGGAGAGGGTTGGGGTGAGGGCGGCTGCGTCAACAAAAACATGGTCTGCGCCCAGGTTCATGCCCCTCACCCTGCCTTTTCCCAAAAGAGGCGAGGGAACTACACGCTCTCCCCGCACCAAGCCTGCATCACAGCCGCTTCAGCAACTCCGCCTTCTTGGCGTTGAATTCGTCTTCGCTCAAGATGCCTTTGCTTTTGAGATCACCGAGTTTTTCGAGCAGGGCCATCACGTCTTCTGCGGTTTGCGGTGTGGCGGCAGCACCCGAGGCAGGCGCAGCATTGCTCGCCGCACCAGGCATGGCCTGCTGCATGTTCTGCGCCATGATCTGGCCCATGGCCAGCCCGGCGCCCATGCCCATGCCGGCGCCTGCCTCGACGCCGCCTTCGCCCATGCCCTTGGCCATTTCGGGAATGGCCTGCGCCGTCTGGTACTGCATGAACTTGCCCATGTCGTTGCCGACCATGCCCATGCCGATTTTTTGATCCAGCACTTTTTGCAGTTCTTCGGGCAGCGACAGGTTCTGCACCGTGAGCGCTTCCAGCGTCAGGCCGTAGGCGGTGAACAGCGGCGTCAGCGTGTTTTTGAGTGCCAGCGCAAACGCGCCCTGGTTGGCCGCCAGATCCAGGAAAGGAATCTTGCTTTGCGCGATCGACTCGCTGATGTTTTGCAGGATGAGCGCGCGCAACTGGCCATCGAGGTCTTCGACCGTGTAAACATCGCGCGTGCCGGAAATTTCGGTATGGAAAGTGGGCGCGTAAGCCACACGGTAGGCGTAGTTGCCAAAGGCGCGCAGGCGCACCGCGCCAAACTCCGCATCGCGGATGGTGATGGGCTGCGGCGTGCCCCATTTCTGGTCAATCTGCTGGCGCGTGCTGAAGAAATACACATCGCTCTTGAACGGACTTTGGAACAGCTTGTCCCAGTTCTTCAGGTTGGTCAGCAGCGGCAGCGTTTGCGTGGTCAGCTTGTGTGTACCGGGGCCAAACACGTCGGCCACCGTGCCTTCATTCACGAACATGGCAATTTGCGACGGACGCACCACCAGCACCGCGCCGTTCTGGATTTCCATGTCCTGCATGGGGTAGCGCCACGCGAGCACGCCGTCGCTGTCTTCTACCCATTCGATGACGTCAATGAACTGTTTCTTGATGAAATCCATCAGTGCCATGGCGTTGTTGCTCCTTGTAAACATGGAAAGCAGCGGGTGCTGCCCCAAAAGTATGCACCAGTTTCATGCAAGTCGGAAATATGCCGGCAGCTACAACTGGCCGTAACTGTGCAGCCCACCCAAAAACATGTTCACGCCGATAAAGGCAAAGGTCACAATGACCAGCCCCACCAGCGCCCACCACGCCGCGTATTTGCCGCGCAGGCCCTTGATCAGGCGCAGGTGCAGCCACGTGGCATAGTTGATCCAGACAATCCACGCCCATACCTCTTTCGGATCCCAGCTCCAGTAGGCACCCCAAGCTTCTGCGGCCCAGAACGCGCCAAGCACGGTGGCCAGCGTGAAAAAGACAAAACCCAGCGCCACTGTCTGGTACATCACCTCGTCGAGCAGTTCGAGCGAAGGCGTGCGCGGGTTGATGAAACGGCGCGCCGCGACCAGCGCCGCACACACGGCAGCCAGGCCTCCCACGATGCGCAGCCAACGTTGCAGGGCAGGCAGTTTTTCAGCAGGTAAAGGCAGCGCGTAACCGGCAATGGCCAACGCAATCGTTAACACGGCCATGCTGCCCACCAGCCCCCACCACAGGGCGCGTGCACTGGCCGTTTTGAGCAGCCACGCCAGCGCAGCCATGGCCGCCAGCACAAAGCAGCCGTAGCCCACAAAGTTGGCGGGCACGTGCAGCTTCATCCACCAGCTTTGCAGCGCAGGCACCAGCGGCTGGATCAGGTGCGCCTGCCTTGTCAGCGCATACCACAGCAAAAACGCCACCGCCGCGCCCACCACCAGCAGCACAAAGGCCATCAGGCCATGCGCCTGGTAACGCTTTTCAAAATACAGGCCGAGCAGCAGCGTCATCCACACAAACAGCACAAATACCTCGTACAGATTGCTCAAGGGGATGTGCCCCATGCCGGGCGCGAGCAGATAGCTTTCGTGCCAGCGCACCAGCGTGCCGCCCAAAGCCAAGGCTACCGCGGCCCAACTGAGCCACAGCCCCAGGCGCTGCGCGGTGTTGAGGGGATGCGTTGCTTTGCCACTGTCCGTTTGTGCGGGATGCGGCAACAGCAAGCCCAGCCAGCACAAGGCTGCGCTCAAAAAGACCAGCGCACCCATCCACAAAATGGCCGACTGGCTCGACAGCAG
>JAUNUE010000033.1 GCA_030538335.1 Allobrachymonas sp.
ATCAGGCCCTGCGCGTGGCGCAGGGCGTTGGCAAGGGGCGACTACTTCTTTCTGTGTTGCGCCATGGCCTTGTCGTAAAAACCGCCATCGCCAAAGTGCTGTTGCAGCACCTTGCCCCAGCCGCCCAGCAACTCATCCACAGTAAAGGTCTGCTGTTGCGGGAAGTCTTTGGCGTGCCGGGCCAACACTTCGGCATTGCGGGGGCGCAAGTGGTGTTGGGCGGCAATTTCCTGGGCTTCGGGCGACCACAGCCATTGCAGGTAATCGGTGGCGGCCTTGCGCGTGCCTTTTTTGTCAACCACTGTTTCAACTACGGCCACCGGGTTCTCGGCCAGCACCGTCCATTTCGGGTATACCACTTCAAAGTCTTCGCCAAATTCGCGCTGGATCAGCGGCACCTCGCTTTCAAAGGTGACCAGCGCATCACCCAGCTTGCGCTGGGCAAAGGTGGTGGTGGCTGCACGCCCGCCACCGTCAAGCACAGGCACGTTGGCAAAAATCCTGCCTGCCAGGTCGGCGGCACCGGCTTCGCCCTTGCCGTCTTTCAGGGCAGCGCCCCAGATCGCCACCCAGGTGTAGCGGCCGTTGCCTGTGACCTTGGGGTTGGGAATGATGGCTTGCACATCCGGCTTGGCCAAGTCTGCCCAGTCGTGGATTTGCTTGGGGTTGCCCTTGCGCACCAGAATGACCGACAGAGAGGTGTTGGGCACGGCATTGTCGGGAAATTTCTGCTTCCAGTCCTTGCTGACCAGCCCCTTGTCAGCCAGAAAATCAATATCGCTGGCCTGGTTCATGGTGACCACATCGGCCTGCAGGCCTTCGGCCACGCTGCGCACCTGCTTGCTGCTGCCGCCGTGTGATTGCTGGATGTCGGGTGCGGGGTCGGTTTTTTGGGCGGCGGCAAGATAAGCAGCGTTGATGTCTTTGTAAAACTCGCGCGCCACGTCGTAGCTGACGTTGAGCAGCGTAGCCGCGCCAGGGGCACCGCTTGCGCCAGAAGAAGCTGCCAATGCTGCTGGCGCCGCACCCGACGCCGCGGTGCCTGTGCTTTGGCCCTTGCAGCCAGCCAGCATCCCGGCCAGGAGTGCGCTGCCAGCCAGCAGTTTGACAAGGGAGTGGGGAGTCAAGGAAAAATGCGACATGGATGCTGCCTTTTTATTGCGATGAAACAAGGGTGCCGTTGCAGGCAGGTAGTGCCGACAACAGGGAAGCAGTCTACGCAGGCTTTGCAGGCTTGAGAATCAATAAATAGTAGTTTGCTTATGGGCATAAGCTTATGCGTGGGTGCGTGCGGGCATGGCCGGTGCGGCAAGAAACCAAGCGCCTGACAGGCGCGCCATGGATGCGTGCGGGACTCAACGTAAAATCAGCCGTTTGTGCTTTTGTCCCTTTGGCGGCAGAGCCACTTTGTGGCCAAAGTGTGCCGCCCCGCTATCTGCCCATTTGAATTGAATGCCCATGTCTGAACAAGCCGCCCGCCCAGCCCCCGAAGCAGCACCCGCTGTTGACGAAAACCAGTTGATCGCCGAGCGCCGCGAAAAACTCAAGGCCCTGCGTGCGGCCCAGGCGCAAGGGCAGGGCGTGGCCTTCCCCAACGATGTCAAACCGGCAGACCGCGCAGCCGACCTGCTGGCTGCGCACGACGGCAAAAGCAAGGAAGACCTGGAGGCCGCGCTGGCCGCAGGCAACAAGGTACACGCCAGCATTGCCGGGCGCATGATGTTGAAGCGCGTGATGGGCAAGGCCAGCTTTGCCACGCTGCAAGACGCCACCGGGCGCTTCCAGGTCTACGTCACGCGCGATGACTTGGGTGAAGACGTTTACAACGCCTTCAAGCACTGGGACTTGGGCGATATCGTGGCTGCCGAAGGCCATCTGTTCAAGACACGCACGGGCGAGTTGTCGATCCATGCCACGCAGATCCGCCTGCTGACCAAAAGCCTGCGCCCGCTGCCCGACAAGTTCCACGGCGTGGCCGATCAGGAAATCAAATACCGCCAGCGCTATGTTGATCTCATCACCGACGAAGATGCCCGCAAGCGGTTTGCGGCGCGCAGCAAGGCCATCAGCGGCTTGCGCAGCTTCATGGTGGAAAACGGCTTTCTCGAAGTGGAAACGCCCATGCTGCACCCGATTCCGGGCGGAGCCAATGCCAAGCCGTTTGTCACGCACCACAATGCGCTGGATCAGGAAATGTTCCTGCGCATTGCGCCCGAGTTGTATTTGAAGCGCCTGATCGTGGGCGGGTTCGAGCGCGTGTTTGAAATCAACCGCAGTTTTCGCAACGAAGGCATCAGCGTGCGGCACAACCCCGAATTCACGATGATGGAGTTCTACGCTGCGTACTGGAACTACCACGACATGATGGATTACACCGAGCAGCTGATCCGCCATACTGCGCAGCAGGCGCTGGGCACGTTGCAACTGCGTTACCAAGGGCGTGAGGTTGATCTGGCGCAGCCTTTTGTGCGGCTGACGATCCGCGATGCCATCAAGACGCATACCGATGCGGGCGACAAGGTCGATGATGCCGCCTGGCTGGTGGAGGCGCTCAAACGCCTGGGCCTGAGCGAGAAGGAACACAAACTCTCCACCCGCAGCCTACCTGGCCTGCAGGTGTTGTATTTTGAAGAAGCGGTGGAAGAAAAGCTCTGGCAGCCGACTTTCATCATGGACCACCCCACCGAAATCAGCCCGCTGGCGCGCGCCAACGACACCAATCCTGAAATTACCGAGCGGTTTGAGCTGTACATCACCGGGCGCGAAATGGCCAACGGCTTCAGCGAGTTGAATGATGCCGAAGACCAGGCGGCACGTTTCCAGGCACAGGTGGCGGCCAAAGACAGCGGAGATGACGAAGCCATGTACTACGACGCCGATTTTGTGCGCGCGCTGGAATACGGCCTGCCGCCCACGGGCGGTTGTGGCGTAGGCATAGACCGCCTCATGATGCTGCTGACCGACAGCGCCAGCATCCGCGATGTGATCCTGTTCCCGGCGCTGCGCAAAGAGGTGTGATCTGCACAGCGGGGGTGGTTTGCCAGTTGGCTTGCTCCCGCTATAATCCGCCCATCCATCCCAAGGAGCGTTGCAGCGCCAGTACGGCGTGAGGCTTGGGAACCATCTTGCAACGACGCTCACCCCACAATTTCCGGTGCGGTGGGCTTTTTTTATGCCTTCTCGTTACCGGCTCTCGTATCTGAATCTGGAGCACCAACGATGAACGCCCAACACCCATCTGTGGCATCTGCCGACAGCGCCATTGCCGATATCAAGCTGGCCGACTGGGGCCGCAAAGAAATCAAGATTGCCGAAACCGAAATGCCCGGCCTGATGGCGATTCGTGAGGAATACGCCAAAAGCCAGCCGCTCAAGGGCGCACGCATCACCGGCAGCCTGCACATGACGATCCAGACTGCCGTGCTGATTGAAACCCTGCAGGCGCTGGGCGCACAAGTGCGTTGGGCCTCGTGCAATATCTTTTCCACGCAGGACCATGCCGCTGCGGCCATCGCTGCCAACGGCACACCGGTGTTCGCCATCAAGGGCGAATCGCTGGAAGACTACTGGGACTACACCCACCGCATCTTCGACTTCGGCCCGGCCAACAGCCAAGGCGAAGGCCCGAACATGATCCTCGATGATGGTGGCGACGCTACGCTGTTGATGCACTTGGGCCAGCAGGCCGAGAAGGACGCCAGCGTGCTGGCCAACCCCGGCAGCGAAGAAGAACGCATCCTCTTTGCCGCCATCAAGGCCAAACTGGCGCAAGATCCCACGTGGTACACACGCAAAAGCGCAGAGATCATCGGCGTGACCGAAGAAACCACTACCGGTGTGCTTCGCCTGAACGAGATGAGTGCAAAAGGTACGCTCAAGTTCCGTGCCATCAACGTCAACGACAGCGTGACCAAGAGCAAGTTCGACAACCTCTACGGTTGCCGCGAATCGCTGGTCGATGGCATCAAGCGTGCCACGGATGTGATGGTGGCCGGCAAGATCGCGGTGGTTGCGGGTTATGGCGACGTGGGCAAGGGCAGTGCGCAGGCGCTGCGTGCCTTGAGCGCCCAGGTGTGGGTGACCGAAATCGACCCGATCTGCGCCCTGCAGGCCGCAATGGAAGGCTACCGCGTCGTGACGATGGAATACGCTGCCGACAAAGCCGACATTTTCGTCACCACCACCGGCAACCGCGACGTGATCCGCTACGAGCACATGGAGAGGATGAAAGACCAGGCCATCGTTTGCAACATTGGCCACTTCGACAACGAAATCCAGGTGGCCGAGCTGGAAAAAAACTGCCAGTGGGAAGAGATCAAGCCGCAGGTTGACCACGTGATTTTCAAGGACGGCAAGCGCATCATCCTGCTCGCCAAAGGGCGCCTGGTAAACCTGGGCTGTGCCACCGGCCACCCCAGCTATGTGATGAGTTCATCGTTTGCCAACCAGACCATTGCGCAGATGGAACTGTTCACCAAACCCAACGATTACGAAGTGGGCAAGGTCTATGTGCTGCCCAAACACCTGGATGAAAAAGTGGCGCGCCTGCAGTTGAAAAAACTCAATGTGCAGTTGACGGAACTGACCGAAGCCCAGGCCGCCTATATCGGCGTGAAAAAAGAAGGGCCGTACAAGGCGGATACGTACCGGTATTGATGGAAAAGCCGGTTGTGTTTTATGACCAGTCTGCGATATGGATACTGAAGAGCGCCAGCTATCTTGGGAAGAGGTGCCAAGGGCAATCCGTGTACGTATAGGTACGGCGTTGCCGTCCGGTCATACCATCTGGGCATGTTTGTCCCGTAAATCCGGTGGTTTCTTGAAACCAGATACGGTGCATACCGAGTACTACTGGAAAAATGAATACGGTGAACTGGTTGATGCCTTCTGGTTTGATGATTAATTGTGTTTAAAGCGTGTAAGTTGGAACCGCCGCAGGCGATTCCGACGCATGTGCTTCCTCCTGCTTCCTCAGGCGGCAGAATCTCCTTCGGAGGTTTTGCCCTGCCAATATCCAGATGCAAGTCTTTGGCTTGCCAGGCAGCAGTGAATCAAAAAATTGTGCGTATCCGGTCAGCGTGTTTGTCCTGACACGGTTGTTGAAGAAAGGTTTTATTGGTCATGGCGACAGTTCCCATCAGCCTCGAATTTTTTCCACCCAAAACGCCCGAAGGCGTTGAGAAGCTGCGTGCAGTGCGCCAGCAGTTGTATGCCCTCAAGCCCGAGTTTTGTTCCGTCACTTACGGTGCGGGCGGCTCCACCCGTACCGGCACCTTTGATGCGGTGCAGGAAATCCTCAACGAAGGTGTCGATGCTGCGAGCCACTTCTCATGCATAGGCGCCACCCGCGCTTCGGTGCGCGAGCAGTTGCAGCAATTGCAGGATATGGGCGTGAAGCGCCTGGTGGCTTTGCGCGGTGACTTGCCCAGTGGCCACGGCACGGGTGGCGAATTTTTGTATGCGAGTGATCTGGTGGCGTTCATCCGCGCCGAAACGGGCGATGCCTTCCATATCGAAGTGGCAGGCTACCCCGAAATGCACCCGCAAGCGAAAAATCCGCAGGCCGATCTGCAGGCGCTCAAAGCCAAGGTCGATGCGGGCGCCAATGGCATCATCACCCAGTATTTTTTCAACGCTGACGCCTACTTCCGTTTTGTGGACGAGGCACAGCGCGCGGGCATACAAGTACCTATCGTGCCGGGCATCATGCCCATCACCAGCAGCAGCCAGTTGATCCGTTTCTCCGATGCCTGTGGTGCAGAAATCCCGCGCTGGCTGCGTTTGCGCCTGTTGGAGCTGGGCGATGACGTGGAAGGCATCAAGGCCTTCGGCCTGGAGGTGGTAGGGCGCTTGTGCCAGCGTTTGTTGCAAGGCGGTGTGCCGAGCCTGCATTTTTATACGATGAACCAGAGCCAACAAGTTGTTTTTTTGGCTAACCAGCTAAACTAAAATTGTAAAAATTTCCCTATTTGAGATAATTTACGCTATATTCCGCCTTATTGCTTATCTAGTCGTAAGGGGAGTATATGAAAGTGTACAAATTGTGCTTGGGCTTGACGGCAGCACTCACCTTGGCAGGCTGTGCGGGCGTGCATTACGGCCACATGCGGATGGAGCCTGTAGATCAGCGTGCAATGGATGCTGCATCAGCCCAGGTGCGACAGGCAGAACGTGAAGAGCGCGCTGAAGCCCGCAAGGAACGCCGTGAAATGCTGATGGATGAGGCTGACGCCATACGCCGTGCGGGAGGCACTCAACGTCCTGTTTACATCATTGACTGATTTTTAAGGGAAAAGGAGAACTGTATGAAGAGGAATTTTTTTATTGTTCCTACTCTTGTTGTATCGGCTTTGTTGACGGGTTGCATGGCAACCACTTCCGCCGGGCAAGGCGCATCAGTCGGTGACTATGCCATGGGTGATGAATCGGCAGCCATCAAAAAAGGCCGTAACCGGGCTTCTGCCCAAGTTTCGCAAGCAGAACTTGCGCAGCACCGTCGCCAGCGCACCAACGCGTCTGAAGAGCTGGACCTGGAAGCCAAAAAACGCCGCAACAAGCGTGACGAAATGGAAGGCAGCATGGGTACGGTCAACCAGGGCTTGGGCACCGTCAACAACGTGATCGGTACCATCCGCAACCTGCGCTTTGGTTTCTAAAGTTTCTAAACCGCAGCTTCGTAAAAAACCTTCTGGTGCCATGTCCAGAAGGTTTTTTATTGACCTTGTTTCGTGTTAGGGCCTTAACCCCCGTGCAAAAACATGTGGTAGGCCGGGTTGTCGGTTTCTTCCACCCACGGATAGCCGGTTTTGGTGAGGAAAGTGCCAAAAGCCTTGTCCTGTCCCTTGGGCACCTGAATACCCACCAAGACGTGCCCATAGTCAGCACCCTGATTGCGGTAGTGGAACAGGCTGATGTTCCAGTTAGGGTTCATCAGGTTCAGGAATTTCATCAACGCCCCCGGCCGCTCAGGAAAGATGCAGCGCAGCAGGCGTTCGTTGGTGGCAAGCGTGCTCACACCGCCGATCATGTAGCGCAGGTGCGCTTTGGCCAGCTCGTCTTGCGTCAGGTCGATGGCGGCAAAGCCCTGTTTTTCAAACTTCTGCACGATGCGCGTGCTTTCGCCGGGGCCGCTGGTGGTCAGGCCCACAAATACATGCGCCTTGTCGTTGCTGCTCATGCGGTAATTGAACTCGGTGACGTTGCGCGCGGCACCGCTCAATGAGCCTATCAGCTCTACCAGGCGGCGAAAGCTCCCACGTTCCTCGGGGATGGTGATGGCAAACAGCCCCTCGCGTTCTTCACCCACTTCAGCGCGCTCGGCCACAAAGCGCAGGCGGTCGAAATTCATGTTGGCGCCGCTCAATATGGCTGCAAAGGTCTGTCCCTTGCATTTGGTCTCCATCACGTGTTTCTTGATGGCGGCCACGGCCAGCGCGCCAGAAGGCTCGACGATGCTGCGTGTATCGACAAAAATATCCTTGATGGCGGCGCAGACGGCATCGGTATCTACCGTGACATAGCCATCCACCAGGTCGCGCGAGATACGGAAGGTTTCTTCGCCCACCTGTTTGACGGCGGTGCCGTCAGAGAACAGGCCCACATCGGCCAGGTTCACGCGCTCTTCGGCTTCGACCGACTGGATCATGGCGTTGGAGTCGTTGGTCTGCACGCCTATCACTTTCACACCGGGGCGCACGGCCTTGATGTAATTGGCTACGCCTGCAATCAGGCCGCCGCCACCAATGGCTACAAAAACGGCATCGAGTTCCTTGTGCGGTAGCGCCTGGATTTGCTGCAGGATTTCCATGGCGATAGTACCCTGGCCTGCGATCACTTCTGGGTCGTCAAAAGGGTGGATGAAAGTCAATCCTTCGTTTTTCTGCAGCTTTACGGCGTGCTGGTAGGCATCGCTGTAGCTGTCGCCTGCCAATACCACTTCACCGCCCAGGCTCTTGACGGCATCTACCTTCAATTGCGGCGTGGTGGTCGGCATGACGATGACGGCACGCGTGCCGAGTTTTTTGCCGCTGAGCGCCACGCCTTGCGCATGGTTGCCGGCCGAGGCGCAGATCACGCCCTTTTGCAGTTGCTCGGGTGAGAGCTGCGCCATCTTGTTGTAGGCGCCGCGCAGTTTGAAGCTGAACACGGGTTGCTGGTCTTCGCGCTTGAGCAGCACGGTATTGCCCAGGCGCTTGCTCAGTACCTTGGCGACATCCAGCGAAGACTCTTTGGCCACGTCATAGACACGGGCGTTGAGGATTTTTTTGAGGTAGTCGTCGGGGGTGAGGTGGGTTTTGTTTTTGTTTGGCATGGTGTGCTCCGATCAACCCAGACGGCTCAACTGTTCCTTCACTTTTGCCAGCGTGGCGCTGAAGTCGGCCACGCGCTGCTTTTCCTGTTCGATCACGGCGGGTGGGGCTTTGGCGACGAAATTCTGGTTGTTCAATTTGCCGTTGGCCTTGGTAATTTCACCTTCCAGACGGGCGGCTTCCTTGCCCAGGCGGGCACGCTCGGCGTCTTTGTCCACTTCGACGAACAGCGCAAGGCGTGCTTCTCCCACCACGGCCACGGGTGCGCCTTGGGCGGCGGCTTGCCAGTCGGCTTCGTTATCGAATACCTTGACTTCAGTGAGTTTGGCCAAGGCTTGCAGCACGGGCGCTGCCCCTTCAATGAAGGCGGCACGGGTGGCGTTGGCGGGCAGCACGAACAGCGGCAGGCGCTGGGCGGGCGATACCTGCATTTCACCGCGCAGGTTGCGGCAGGCATCGACCAGTTGCTTGAGTTGGGTGACGTGGGCTTCGGCCTGCTCGTCGATTTTTTCGGGCTGGCTGATGGGGTAGGGGGCGATGCTGATGGAAGGGCCTGCTTTTCCTGCAATGGGCGCCACCTTTTGCCACAGCTCTTCGGTGATGAAAGGGATGACCGGGTGCGCGAGTCGCAAGGTTGCTTCGAGCACACGGATCAGCGTATGGCGCGTGGCGCGTTGCTGTTCAGGGGTGCCGGTCTGGATTTGCACCTTGGCAATTTCCAGGTACCAGTCGCAGAACTCGTTCCACACAAAATCGTAGATCGCGTTGGCCACGTTGTCGAGCCGGTAGTCGGCAAAGCCTTGCGCCACCGCGGCTTCGGTGCGCTGCAACTGGCTGATGATCCAGCGGTCTGCTGCCGAGCGCTCCAGTTGTTGCATGGAGGTTCCGTCCCCGCCGCCGGGCCGCCCCAAGGCGGGGACAACCCCCTCGGGGGGCAGCGAACCATGCGCAGCAGGGAGCGTGGGGGCTGCGCAGTCATAACCTTCGCAGTTCATCAGCACAAAGCGCGTGGCGTTCCACAGCTTGTTGCAGAAGTTGCGGTAGCCCTCGCAGCGTTTGCTGTCGAAGTTGATGCTGCGACCCAGGCTGGCGAGCGCCGCAAAGGTAAAGCGCAACGCATCGGCACCATAGGCCGGGATGCCTTCGGGGAATTCCTTTTCGGTGTTCTTCTTGACCTGTGGCGCAGTTTCGGGTTTGCGCAGGCCAGTGGTGCGTTTTTCAAGCAACTGGGGCAGGGCGATGCCATCGATCAGATCCACCGGGTCGAGCACATTGCCTTCCGATTTGCTCATCTTCTTGCCTTGGGCATCGCGCACCAGGCCGTGGATGTACACATCGCGGAAGGGTACCTTGCCCGTAAAGTGCGTCGTCATCATGATCATGCGGGCGACCCAGAAGAAGATGATGTCGTAGCCGGTGACGAGCACGCTGCTGGGCAGGTAGAGGTTGATGTCTTTCAAGGCGTCCGCACCTGTCTGGGCATTTTTGCCCTCACCCCCGCCCTCTCCCAGAGGGAGAGGGGGCTGTTCACTCCCTCTCCCGCAGGCGGGAGAGGGTTGGGGTGAGGGTATATCTTGCGGCCAACCGAGGCTGCTGAACGGCACCAGGGCCGATGAGTACCAGGTGTCGAGCACGTCAGGATCGCGCGTGAGTGCCACGCCCGCACCGGCTTGGGCTTGCGCATCGGCTTCGTTGCGTGCTACGTAGATATTGCCGTCGGCGTCGTACCATGCCGGAATCTGGTGCCCCCACCACAACTGGCGGCTGATGCACCAGTCCTGGATATTGTTCATCCACTGGTTGTAGGTGTTCACCCATTGCTCGGGCACAAAGCGCACCTGCCCCGATTGCACGGCGTCGATGGCTTTTTGCGCAATGCTTTTGCCTGCGCCAACACCTGTTTCAGGGGCTTTGTTCATCGCTACAAACCACTGGTCGGTCAGCATCGGCTCTACCACCTGGCCGGTGCGTGCGCAGATGGGCAGCATGTATTTGTGCGGCTTGATGTCGATGACGTAATCGCCCGCCTGCAAGTCGGCCAGGAAGGCTTTGCGCGCCTCGTAGCGATCCAGGCCTTGGTACGGCGCGGGGCCGTTTTCGTTGATGTGCGCATCCAGCGTGAAGATGGTAATCAGCGGCAGATCATGGCGCAGGGCGCAGGCATAGTCGTTGAAGTCGTGCGCGCCGGTGATCTTGACGCAACCCGAGCCAAATTCGCGATCCACAAAGTCGTCGGCAATGATGGGGATGTTGCGGTTGTTCAGCGGCAGTTCGACCCATTTGCCCACCAAGTGTTTGTAGCGGTCGTCTTCGGGGTGTACAGCCAGCGCACCGTCGGCCATCATGGTTTCAGGCCGCGTGGTGGCAATCGTCATGCCGCGCTGCATCTGTCCGTCGATCATCTGCGGGCCATCGACGAAGGGGTAGCAGATGTAGTGCATCTTGCCTTCGGATTCGACGTTTTCTACCTCCAGATCGCTCACCGCCGTCTTGAGCACCGGATCCCAATTCACCAGGCGCTTGCCCCGGTAGATCAGCCCCTGTTCGTACAACTGCACAAAGGTTTCTGTCACCACCCTGGACAGTTTTTCGTCCATGGTGAAGTATTCGCGGCTCCAGTCCACGCTGGCGCCCATGCGGCGCATCTGCGTGGTGATGGTGTTGCCGCTGTGTTCTTTCCACTCCCACACGCGAGCGACGAAATTCTTGCGCGCTTCATCCGGCGTAGGGCCGAGGTCGTGGCGGCTGGTGCCTTGCGCCTGCAACTGGCGCTCGACGACAATCTGCGTGGCAATGCCCGCGTGGTCGGTGCCCGGCACCCAGGCCGTGTTGTAGCCTCGCATGCGGTGCATCCGCGTGAGGCTGTCCATGATGGTCTGGTTGAAGGCGTGCCCCATGTGCAGCGTGCCCGTGACGTTGGGCGGCGGCAACTGGATGGCAAAGTTCTCGCCTTGTGCGGCGGCTTCTGCATTGGGCATGCCCGTGCCGCGAAAACCGGCCTGACCGTAGCCGCGTTGCTCCCATTCTGGTCCCCATTGGGCCTCGATCGGGGCGGGTTCAAACGATTTGGCGAGGCTGTTAAGGGCAGGTTGGGCAGGGGCGGTCATGGCGGCAAAAGAAGGCAACACAATGCCTGCTGCACGGCAACAGGCAAAAGGTCAAATTCTACCGGGCTTATGAAGGCGGCTACAGGGCGCCCCATGCGTGGAACTGCTGCAGAAAATGAAAAGCCTGTACCTTCGGCGTTTCTATGGGTAAAGGCATGCAAGCAGGCAAAGCAGCTATTGCGTAAAACCTGCTTTGTTGATACGCAAAGTCTGTCTCTGTGTTTTTCTGCGTAAAACCTCTGCTCCTCTGCGTTCCGGCTGCCCGTATCCCGTATTAATCGAAATTGGGCGTTTCCACGCCCAGCACCTTGTGCAGCTTGGGACTGGTGGTGGTGTATTGCAGAAAGACTTTTTTCTCGGGAAAGATAAAGGGCATGGCGCCAAACGCGGCCAGCGCACATTCGTGAAAGCCCGAGAGGATGAGTTTTTTCTTGCCCGGATAGGTGTTGATGTCGCCCACGGCAAAAATGCCAGGGATGCTGGTAGAGAATTTTTCGGTATCTACCACCAGTTGCTTGCGCTCGATTTGCAGGCCCCAGTCGGCAATCGGCCCGAGT
>JAUNUE010000034.1 GCA_030538335.1 Allobrachymonas sp.
CCCAACATCATTGTCTGCGTGCCCTGCGGCTCTACGCAAGTTGAAAAGCGCGCCATCCGCGACGCCGCCAAAAACGCCGGTGCCAACGATGTATTTTTGATCGAAGAGCCGATGGCAGCCGCCATTGGCGCAGGCCTGCCAGTGCACGAAGCCAGCGGCTCGATGGTGGTGGATATTGGTGGCGGCACCACCGAAGTGGGCGTGATCAGCCTGGGCGGCATGGTCTACAAAGGCAGCGTGCGCGTGGGTGGCGACCGGCTGGACGAGGCCATCATCAACTACATCCGCCGCAACTACGGCATGTTGATCGGCGAGCAAACGGCCGAGTCGATCAAGAAGGAAATTGGCAGTGCCTTCCCCGGCAGCGAAGTGCGCGAGATGGAAGTAAAGGGCCGCAACCTGAGCGAGGGCGTGCCGCGCAGCTTCACCATCAGCAGCAACGAAATCCTCGAAGCGCTCAACGACCCGCTGAACCAGATCGTCAGCGCCGTCAAAACGGCGCTTGAACAGACACCCCCCGAACTGGGTGCCGACATTGCCGAACGCGGCATGATGCTGACCGGCGGCGGTGCCTTGCTGCGCGACCTCGATCGCCTGCTGGCCGAAGAAACCGGCCTGCCGGTGCTGATTGCCGAAGCGCCCCTGTCGTGCGTGGTGCGCGGTTGCGGCATTGCGCTGGAGCGCATGCACAGCACGCACAGCATCTTCACCAGCGAGTAAACCCGCAAGGCATGGTGTTTTGACTGCTTTGCCCATGAAGCACGAGGCCAGAAACACAACGGATCTGGCTCGTATCCTGAAAAAGCACCGCCCCTTGCGCAACGATTCCGACCTGCCTCTTGCCTCGCTGATTTGCCCGCAACCTGCGGTTGCCTGACTGCTCATGTCGCTGCACACCTTTGAACGCAAGCCGCCCCCCATGTTCAGGCGCGGCCTGTCGCCGCTGGCGCGCTTCGTTCTGCTGGCAACGGTATCGGTGTTCCTGATGGCTACAGACAGCCGCTTCCAGATGGGCAACACCATGCGCTCGGCCATTGCCACGCTGCTGTCGCCGTTGCAATGGCTGTCGGCGCAGCCGTCCAAAGCGGTTGACCTGATGGACAGCTACGTCACCACGGTCGAGTCGGCCCAGCAAACCCAGGAGCAGGCCACCATGCAGATGGCGCAACTGGCCCTGAAGGCGCAGCGTGCCGATTTGCTGGCGCGTGAAAATGCCAGCCTGCGCGAATTGCTGCGCATCCAGCAGGCCCTGCCGCTGGAGGCGCGTGCCGCCGAAGTGGCGCAT
Source organism: Allobrachymonas sp. (assembly GCA_030538335.1). Taxonomy (GTDB): domain Bacteria; phylum Pseudomonadota; class Gammaproteobacteria; order Burkholderiales; family Burkholderiaceae_C; genus Brachymonas. The sequence continues at coordinate 1,286 of JAUNUE010000034.1, forward strand.
GTGGCCGATGACCCGTTTGCCCGCAAGATCGTGATCAACAAGGGCAGCGCCGAAGGCGTGCGGCTCGGTGCACCCGTGATTGACGAGCATGGGCTGCTCGGGCAGGTGGTGCGCGTATTTCCCTTGTCAAGCGAAGTTTCGCTACTCGACAACCCGCAGCAGGCGGTGCCCGTGCTCAACAACCGCACCGGGGCGCGCAGCCTGGTGCACGGCGACAGCCAGAACCCGCGCGGCAACGCACTGGAAATGCGTTTTCTGGAGCAGACCGCCGACGTACAGGCAGGCGACCAGATCGTCTCCAGCGGCGTAGGCGGCGTGTACCCGGCTGGTTTGCCCGTGGGCACGATCAGCCTGGTAGAAAAGCGCAACACCAGCGCCTTCTTGCGCGTGCAACTCACCCCTGCGGCCCGCTTTCTGTCGGTCGGCCATGTGCTGGTGCTGGATCCCGTGGAGCTGACGCCCACCGAAGCCACAGACCATCTGGCAGCGGGGCGCAAGGCGGCGCAACGTGGGGGCGGTGCTGCGTCGTCCAGCCCGTCTGCCGCATCCGCCACGGCCAGCCAGCCGGGGGCGCAGCCATGATCCTCGGCAAAAAAACCCAGCACCTGCTGCTGCCCGTAGACCTGCGCTTTTTGTGGCTTACCCTGTTTGTGGCGCTGCTGCTGAACCTGCTGCCCTCAGGGCGTGTGCTGTGGATGCCCGACTTTCTGCTGGTGGCGCTGGCGTTCTGGGGCCTGCACCAGCCGCGCCACGCCGGCGTACTGGTGGCCTTTGTATTCGGGCTGACGATGGACGTACACCGCACCACGCTGCTGGGCATGCACGCGCTTGCCTACAGCGCCATGGCGTACATCACCTTTTTGCTGCACCGGCGTTTGCAGCACTTTCGCCCGCATTGGCAGGCCTTGCAGATGTTCGGCCTGTTTCTGGGTACGCACGCGTTGCTGTGGCTGCTGCGCCTGGCCACAGGGGGACACTGGCCCGGCGCGGGCCTGCTGCTGGCGCCGGTGATCGAAGCCTTGCTGTGGCCGCTGCTCGACATGCTGCTGCTGGCGCCGCAACGGCGCGCGCCCGACCGTGACCTGACGCGTCCCTTGTAAAGTGGCTGCTCCATGCGTTTGAAGACGGGTTTTGCCAGCACCTCCGACATCCACAGCGGGGCCGCCCACCAACGCCGCTTTGTATGGCGGTTGCTGGCCATGGGCGCGCTGGTGCTGATCTGCTTCAGCCTGCTCGTCTGGCGCTGGGCGGTGCTGCAGGTGGTGCGGCAAGATGAGTACCTGGCGCGCGCCGAAAACAACCGCATCGCCAAGCGCATGGTGCCGCCAGGACGCGGCATCATCACCGACCGCAACGGCATTGTGCTGGCCACCAACTACTCATCGCACACGCTGGAACTCACCCCCAGCAAGGTGCAGGACGTGGACGCCGCCATCGAGTCCCTGCGCAAGATCCTGCCGATCAGCGACAGCGACATCCGCCGCTTCAAACGCCTGCGGCAAGACAGCAAGGCGTTTGACCCGTTGCCCCTGCGCTACAACCTCACCGACGCAGAGATTGCGCTGTTCACCACGCAGCAGCATGCGTTTCCCGGTGTCGAAATCAATGCGCGCCTGCTGCGCCAGTACCCGTTTGGCGAACTGGCCGGCCACCTCGTCGGCTATATCGGCCGCATCAGCCAGAAAGACCAGGAGGCGCTGGAAGAAAGCGAAAGCGCCGAAAACTACCAGGGCACTACGCACATCGGCAAACTGGGCATCGAAAAAACCTACGAGGCGCAGTTGCACGGCACGTCGGGCGACGAGCAGCTCGAAACCACGGCCACGGGCGTGATCGTGCGGCGCTTGACAAGCCGGGCCGCGGTGCCGGGCCAAAACGTGGTGCTGTCGATCGACATCCGCCTGCAGAAAATGGTCGAAGACCTGTTTGGCCAACGCCGCGGCGCGCTGGTTGCGATCGACCCGCGCGACGGCCAGGTGCTGGCGCTGGTGAGCAAGCCCACTTTCGACCCCAACCTGTTTGTCGACGGCATTGACCAGGAAAGCTGGGACGCACTGAACCAGTCGATCAACAAGCCGCTGCTCAACCGCGCCGTGCGCGGCCTGTACCCGCCCGGCTCCACCTACAAGCCCTTCATGGCGCTGGCAGCGCTTGAAACGGGCGCACGCACACCGCAGACCATCATTTCCGACCCCGGCTACTGGATGTTCGGCAACCACCGTTTCCGCAGCGGCCATGCGCTGGGCGCGGTGAACCTGCACCGCAGCATTGTCAAATCAAGCAACGTCTATTACTACTCGCTCGCGCACCAGATGGGCGTGCAGCAAATCCACGACTTCATGGCGCCGCTGGGCTTTGGCCAGATCACCGGCATCGACATCGAAGGCGAGGTGCGCGGCGTGCTGCCCAGCCCCGCATGGAAGCGCAACGCCTTCAAACAAGCCAACCAGCAACAATGGCTGCCGGGTGAAACGGTCTCGCTGGGCATCGGGCAGGGCTACAACAGCTTCACCATGCTGCAACTGGCACATGCCCTGGCCACCATCGTCAACGGCGGCACCAACCAGCAGCCGCGCATCGCCATGGGCCTGCAAGACCCGACGACCTTGCAGATCACCGCGCCAGAACGCGAACCCGCCCACGCCATGGGCTACCAGCAACAGCATATCGAGCTTATCAAAAGCGCCATGCTCGGCGTTACGCAAGAAGGCACAGGCAGAGGCGTTTTTGCAGGCACCAGCTACCAAAGCGGCGGCAAGACCGGCACTGCACAGGCCGTGACGATTGGCCAGAACCAGCGCTACAACGCCTCCACGCTGGCCGAACACAAGCGCGACCATTCGCTGTACATCGCGTTTGCCCCGGTTGAAAAACCCGAAATTGCGCTGGCCGTGATTGTCGAAAACGCCGGATTCGGCGCCACTGCCGCGGCCCCCATCGCACGGCGCGTGCTCGACTACTGGCTGATCCAGCAATATCCGGCCCCGACCGACATCGCCGCAGCCAGCCGCGGGCAGGCCGGTCGCCCCTCCGCACCAACCATTCCCGTGGCAGAACTGGGCTGGCCGCCTGCAGGCACGCAAATACACGCCTCGGTGCGGCAGATGCGCACTGCGGCCAACACCAAAATTGAAGCAGCGTCCAGCGCCAGCGTGGCCGGTTCAGCCGCAGCCAACGCAGCTTCCGCCCCCTCTTCTGCGGCTTCTGCTGCCGCCTACCGGCCTGATACCCAGGTACAACGCATGCGCGAGCTGTTTGTGCCTGCCAGCGGCGCATCGGCCCCGGCCCCTGCGCCTACGCCTACGCCTGTCGTCTCACCTGCCAGTCAGCAACCACCCAAGCCCTGATCGCAAAAGCGCCAGAAACTGGCGTATGCTGCGAAAAAACCAACCGGGTGCAGCATGTTTTTTTCCATCCTTGCCATTTCCATCGGCGCCAGCATGGGCGCTGTATTGCGCTGGGGGCTGTCCAACCAGTTCAACGCCATCGTGCCCAACCTGCCGATGGGCACACTGGCCGCCAACCTGACCGGCGGCTATTTGATCGGTGTGGCTGTGGCTTTCTTTTCCAACCACCCCCACCTGCCACCCCAATGGCGTTTGCTGATCGTCACGGGGTTTCTCGGCGGGCTGACCACGTTCTCGACCTTCTCATCAGAAGTGGTGGCGCAACTCATGGCAGGCCGGTTCGGCTGGGCAGCCGCCACCGCACTGGTGCATGTGTTGGGCAGCCTGTGCATGACGTTTCTGGGGATTGGAACGGTGGGGTTGTTTCGTTCCGCTGCATGACAAATGTAAGTGGTTGCTGACCCGTTCGGGCTGAGCCATTCGACCTTGCTCATGACAGGCCTGTCGAAGCCCTGCTACCAACAACCCGTCTTTCGACAGGACGATCGTTGTGGAACAAGCTGATCAACTCACCAGCAGTCGGGCAGCGTGGTTCACGACAACCGATACGTTTCCAGATGGATACTCGTCTCGGTATTGCGGATGCCCTTGATCAGCCGGATGCGCTCCAGCGTTTTGGCAAGTTCCTGCAAATTCTCGGCGCGCAGTTTGGCGAGCAAATCCCAGCGCCCATTGGTGTCGTGCAGCGCGGCGACATTGGGTTCGCCCAGCAGGCTGGCGATGACGCTGCGCGCCTGGTTGCCCTCCACCTCGATGCTGCACCAGGCGTGGATCTCTTGCGGCGTGGCGTCGGGGCGCAAGCGCACGGTGTAACCCACGATCACGCCACTGTCTTCGAGCTTGCGCAGACGGTTGTGCGCCGTACCGCGCGAGACCTTGAGGCGCACGGCCAAGTCGGCAATGCCCAGCCGCGCATTGCCGCGCAACAGGCCAATCAGTTTGTGATCTGTTTCATCCATTTGAACATATTGTCAATATCAGCTATCGTTTTGTCAAGAAATCGATCATTTTTCCATTGTTTTGCCACTTTGATTTGACACCCGTTTGCCGCACACTGTTCCCATCGTAAAAAGCCGATGCGCTTCCCAGCCTCTTTTCAGGGTCGGCACATACGCTGTCACCACCATCTTCTCAATATTTTCATGCCATGAGATCCACCATCTGCCCCCAACCCAATTTTCTTGACCTGGCTGCGGCACCCTCTTCTGCTCCGGCAAAAAAGGCGATCGGCATGCCTCTGCACCCCACCTTGTTTCTTGGCGCACAGGACGTTGTCGAGCTGATTCGCAACAAGGGCCTTGTCACCACGCTGCGCGATGTGGCCCGCACCATCCACGAAGATTTTTTGCGCTGGGACGATTTTGACAAGGCCGCGCGCATTGCCAACCATTCGCCGCTGGGCGTGATCGAGCTGATGCCCATTGCCGACGCGCATACCTACACCTTCAAATACGTCAACGGCCACCCGGCCAATACGGCGCGTGGCCTGCCTACCGTCATGGCGTTTGGTGTGCTGGCCGATGTGGCTACCGGCATGCCCCTGCTGGTCAGCGAGCTGACCCTCATCACGGCCATCCGCACGGCTGCCACTTCGGTAGTCGCCGCCCAGGCATTGGCGCGGCCCGAAAGCCGCAGCATGGCGCTGATCGGCAACGGCGCACAGGCTGAATTCCAGGCGCTGGCCTTTCATTGCCTGATGGGCATTGACGAAATCCGCCTGTACGACACCGACCCGTTTGCCACCGAAAAACTCGTCGCCCATTTGCGCCAAAGCCCCGATGCAGCAAACCTGCGCCTGAAGGTATGCACCAGCGCCGCGCAGGCCGTGCAGGGCGCGGATATTGTGACGACCGTGACGGCAGACAAGCGCAATGCGGTCATCCTCACCGCCGATATGTTGGAGCCCGGCATGCACCTCAACGCCGTGGGCGGCGACTGCCCCGGCAAAACCGAACTCGCACCCGAAGTGATGCAAGCCGCCTGGGTGTTTGTGGAGTACGAGCCGCAAAGCCGCATCGAAGGCGAGTTGCAGCACATGCCTGCCGACTTTGCCGTGACCGAGTTGTGGCAGGTGCTCCATGGCGATGTGGTGGGTCGCAACAACGAGGAAGACATCACGCTCTTTGATTCGGTCGGTTTTGCGCTTGAGGATTTTTCTGCCTTGCGCTACATCTACGCACTGGCGCGTGCCAACAAGCGCGGACATGCGCTGCAACTGGTGCCCGACCTGGCCGACCCCAAAGACCTGTACGCCAGCCTCGCCCCGGCGCCTGACCTGTAATTCCCAACTCCTTGTCTCCCATGAGTGCCAAACCCATCATTGCGCCTGCTTACACCATCAGCCTGATCGGCGCCCCCACCGATGTGGGCGCAGGCGCGCGCGGCGTCGCCATGGGGCCGCAGGCCTTGCGCGTGGCCGGTATTGCCGAAGCGCTGCAACGCCTCAACGCCCATGTCAAAGACTGCGGCGACCTGAGCGGCCCACCCAACCCGTGGCAGCCACCCGTCAACGGGTTTCGCCATTTTGCAGAAGTACTGGCCTGGAACCGCAAATTGCATGACGCTGTTTTTGCCGAGTTGCAGCAAGGGCGCTTGCCCATCATGCTGGGTGGCGACCACAGCCTGGCCATTGGCTCGATCAGCGCGGTGGCGCGCCACTGCCGCGAAAAAAACAAGAAGCTGCGCGTGCTGTGGTTTGATGCCCATGCCGATTTCAACACCGCCGCCATCACCCCCAGCGGCAACATCCACGGCATGCCCGTGGCCTGCCTGTGTGGCTATGGGCCGCAAGAGTTGGTGGGCATAGGCGGTTTCAGTCCGGCCCAACCGGCCATGCAGGCAGGTGAGATACGCCAGATCGGCATTCGCAGTGTGGATGAAGGCGAAAAGCGCCTCGTGCACGAAGCAGGCATTGAAGTGTTTGACATGCGCTACATCGACGAAGCAGGTATGCGCCACACCATGCAACAAGCCCTGCAAGGTGTAGATGCCGACACCCACTTGCACGTGAGCCTTGATCTCGATTTTCTTGACCCGACGGTTGCGCCCGGCGTAGGCACGCCGGTGCGTGGCGGCCCCAGCTACCGCGAAGCGCAACTGTGCATGGAAATGGTGGCTGACACGGGCCACATGGCCTCGCTCGATATCGTCGAAACCAACCCCGCTCTCGACGTGCGCAACCAGACCGCCGAGCTGGCCGTAGACCTGGTCGAAAGCCTGTTTGGCAAAAGCACCTTGATGCGCAAACCCGATGCAATTTGCAACGCAATGACACTGCAAGGCCATACCACCCACAACGCTGCGTGATAAGCTCCCGCGCATGCTGAAAACCCTTTTACGGATTGCCGTTGACAGCGCCGTGGGCGACAAGCCCCCTGTCACCATTCCGCTGCCCGAGCAAATCGAAGACCCCCTGCGCAGCCTGATGCAGCTTGCCTTCCGGCAGTTGCCGAAGGATTGGCCCAGCGGGTTAAAAACACTGGCGCTGTTTGCCGCCTTGTGGGGCCTGGCGATTGTTTTGGGCATGGTGCTGCAGTTTGTCTTGCTGCAACTGCGCCGCTACCTGATCAAACCATATGCCCCCGCCTGGTTTGGCATCTTGCTCGACGCCAAGGTGCTGCGGCGCGCGGCCAGCGTATTTTCGCCGCTGATCATCCAGATGGGCATGACCAGTGCGCCGTCCTATTTCAAGGGCACTTTCTGGATCGTGGCGCGCAGCTTCATTGCCGCCTATATGGTGTTGTGCGTGGTGCGCGTGCTGCTGGCCCTGCTCGATGCCATCATGGTGCAGGGCACGGCTGAAAGCGACACCCTGTCGCACCGGCGGCAGTTGTCGATGAAGAGCTATGTGCAACTCGCCAAGCTGCTGGTCGTGCTGGGCGGCATTGTGGTGATGGTGGCCGAGCTCATCAACCGCTCGCCGCTGTTGTTGCTCTCTGGTTTGGGCGCGCTGTCGGCCATCTTGATCCTGGTGTTCCGCGACACCATCCTCTCGTTTGCAGCCGGGGTACAGCTTGCCAGCACCGACATGCTGCGTGTAGGCGACTGGATCGAAGTCGCCCAGGTCGGCGCCGACGGCCATGTAGTCGACATGGCCCTGCATACGGTGACCGTGCGCAACTGGGATCGCACCATCACCACCATCCCCACCTGGCGGCTGGTGAACGAAAGCTACCGCAACTGGCGCGGCATGATCGAAGCGGGCGGGCGGCGCATCCAGCGCAGCCTGCCGATTGATGCCACTTCGGTGCGCTTCCTGCAGGAAGAAGAACTGCAACGCCTCAACCACGTGCTGCTGCTGCGCGATTACCTGCGCACCAAGCGCGAAGAACTCGACGCCAGCAACGCCGCCCTGCAACAGCGCATGGTGCCTGAAATTGCCGAGCACCCCATCAACCAGCGCCGCCTCACCAACCTGGGCACCTTCCGCGCCTACGTCATCCTGTACTTGGCGCAACACCCCGAGTTGCGGCACGACATGCTCGAATTTGTGAGCATCATGAACCCCACCACCGAAGGCGTGCCGCTGCAGATTTCGTGCTTTGCCGCCGCCACCAACAAGGTGGAATACGAGCGGATTTTTGGCGACATCTTCGACCACCTGATGGCCGTTTTGCCCGAATTCGGCCTGCGCATTTTCCAGCAACCCAGCACACACGATATGCGGCACCTGTTCTCGGCCAACCAGGCGGCAGCGCAAACGCATCTGCACAGCAAGGATGCGTAGGGCGAAGCCCCGCAGGAATTCCGTTCCGCCGAATGGATGGCAAACCGTGGCATGCGCTGGAATCGCTGCGCGGTTCCGGTTCCGGTTCCGGCCTGCCAATCTGACTTACGGGTTGAGAGCCTGTTCACAATCTCCCCGCAGGATGCGCACAGAGCCAAAACCCTGTCATTGCGAGGAGCGCAAAGCGCGACGCGGCCATCTTGTGGTGTTGCCCAGAAACAAGCAGATTGCCACGCCGCCTGCGGCGGCTCGCAATGACACAAGGCTTGGCGCAGTAGCAGGGTGGGCATTTATGCTCGCGCGGCACGGTGTGTCATGCCATATGTGCATATGACAACGCGGGCATAAATGCCCTCCCTTGATTCAATCCCGCAGCGCCAGGTTCAGGCGGTCAATGATCTGCGTCCACTCGGGCGAATCCTGCTGGCGTTTTTCGCACAGAAAAGTGGCCTGGCTCTTGTCCCAGAACGGCGCTTCGTACAGCAGCAGGTCGCCGCGCAGAGGCCGGTGCTTGTGGATGAAGTCCTTGATCGCTTCGGGCGTGGATGGCAGCCCCAGTTGCTCAAACAGTTCGGTAAAGCAGGTGTGATCTTCAGCCATGGTGTGCTCCTTGCCAGTCAACGGTAAATAAGCGCTGGTGCCGGGTCAGTGCGCCTTCTCGGCCACATCGCCCGTAATCACCAACTTCATCTCCAGGTATTCGTCCATGCCGTGGTGCGAGCCTTCGCGGCCCAGGCCCGATTGCTTGATGCCGCCAAACGGCACCTGTTCGCTGCCGAGTTGCCCGACGTTCACGCCCACCATGCCGTATTCCAGTGCCTCGCTCACGCGCGTGATGCGGCCAATGTCGCGGCTGTAGAAATAGCAGGCCAGGCCATACTCGGTGGCGTTGGCTGCGGCAATGGCCTCGTCTTCGGTCTTGAAGCGGAACACGGCGGCGAGCGGCCCGAAGGTTTCTTCTTTCGCGCAGCGCATGGCAGACGTGGCGTCGGCCACCAGCGTGGGCGCAAAAAACTGACCGCCGAGTGCCTTGCCGCCTGCAAGCAGGCGCGCGCCTTGCTGCACTGCGTCGTCCACATGGCTTTGCACTTTTTCCATGGCGGCGGCATCGATCAGCGGGCCTTGCGTTACGCCCGTCTCAAAGCCATTGCCAACCTGAATGGTTTGCATCTTGGCTGCGAGCTTTTCCACAAAGCGGTCGTACACGGCTTCTTGCGCGTAGATCCGGTTGGCGCACACACAGGTCTGCCCGGCGTTGCGGAACTTGCTGCTGATGGTGCCTGAGACGGCGCTGTCAAGGTCGGCATCGTCAAACACGATGAAGGGCGCGTTGCCGCCCAATTCCAGCGCGAGCTTCTTGATGGTGGGCGCACACTGCGCCATCAGCAGGCGGCCCACTTCGGTGGAGCCGGTAAAGCTCAAATGCCGCACCACGGGGCTTGCGCACAGCACCTTGCCAATGGCAGGGGCGTCGCTGCCGGTGATGACGTTGAGCACGCCGGGCGGCACGCCCGCGCGCAGGGCCAGTTCAGCGGCAGCCAGCGCTGACAGCGGCGTTTGCTCGGCGGGTTTGAGCACCACGGTGCAGCCTGCGGCCAGCGCAGGCGCGACCTTGCGCGTGATCATGGCGAGCGGAAAATTCCATGGCGTGATGGCCGCGCACACGCCCACGGCTTGGCGCAACACGGTCTGGCGGCGGTTGGCGTCAAAACTTGCAATCACTTCGCCCGGTATGCGCTTGGCTTCTTCGGCGTACCACTCGACAAAACTTGCGCCGTAGGCCACTTCGCCTTTGGCTTCTGCCAGGGGTTTGCCGTTTTCGGCGGTGAGGATGCGCGCCAGGTCATCCTGGTGCTGCATCAGCAAATCAAACCAGCGGCGCAGTATGCGGCTGCGCTCTTTGGGGCTGGTGGCACGCCATTGCGGCCAGGCGGCGTTGGCGGCGTCAATCGCCTGTTGGGTGTGCGTGGCACCGAGGTCAGCCACCTGCGCCAGTTCAAGGCCGGTGGCGGGGTCTTGCACGGCAAAGCGGCTGGAGGCGGCCACCCACTGGCCGTTGAGCAGCGCATCGGTTTTCAGCAACGCGGCATCAGCAAGCGCCGCGAGCGGGTTGGTGGGGAGGATGAGGGGGTCAGACATGACAACGTCCTTTAGGGATAACTCCATTATCGGCAATCCGTCACGGATCGGTTGCCATGCCTTTTATAGCAGCGCCTCATGGCATGGGTATTGGAAGATCCCACACCGCCATGCCCTTTGGCAACGCTTTCAACAACAAATGGTTGTCAAATTTATAATGAACGGTTCGCCCGGCGGGCCTGCGCTGCAAGCTTGCCCGGAGCCCGTCTTTTTTGCTTTGCTTGCCATGCCCAAACCACCCGTTACCGTTGCCCAGATCCGCCAGAGCTTTCTGGATTTTTTTGCCAGCAAAGGCCACACCGTGGTGCCTTCCAGCCCGCTGGTGCCGGCCAACGACCCGACGCTGATGTTCACCAACAGCGGCATGGTGCAGTTCAAGGACGTG
>JAUNUE010000035.1 GCA_030538335.1 Allobrachymonas sp.
GTCCGCAGTCGCAACCGCGCACGCCTGCCGAATGGCTGCACAGCACGCTGCTCGCGCCGTTTGCCGATTTTTTCCGCCGCTACCGCTGGCAGGCGGCCCTGATCCTGGCGCTGATTGGCGTCTATCGCATCAGCGATGTGGTCATGGGCATCATGGCCAACCCGTTTTATGTCGACATGCTCTACACCAAGGCTGAAGTGGCTGCGGTGACCAAGGTCTACGGCATCATCATGACGCTGCTGGGCGCGTATGTGGGCGGCGTGCTGTCAATGCGCTTTGGCGTGATGCGCATCCTGATGCTGGGCGCCATCGTCAGCGCCATCAGCAACCTGCTGTTTGCCTGGCTGGCGGGGCACGGGCACGATGTGCGCGCATTGATTCTGGTGGTATCGGCCGACAACCTGGCCGGAGGCATTGCTTCGGCGGCGTTCATCGCCTACCTGTCGAGCCTGACCAACATCCAGTATTCGGCCACGCAGTACGCGCTGTTCAGCTCGATCATGCTGTTGCTGCCCAAGTTCATTGCCGGGTTTTCGGGCGCTTTTGTCGATCGCTACGGCTACGCCACCTTTTTTGTCGGCACGGCCTTGCTGGGTCTGCCTGTGCTGTTGCTGGTGTGGCTGGCATCGCGGGTGTTGCCGGTAGAGGGCAGTTCCGAAAAATAATCCGGCGAATGCTTGCCGACCCGTTCGGGCTGAGCCTGTCGAAGGCCTGTTATCGCACGGCACCCCGGCGCTGCGCCATTTCATCGCCCATCTGCTGGCGCGTATCGGCGGGCATGTCGGCAAAACCGGCCGGGAAGGCATGGCTTTCTTCCAGTTCGATATGGGCGCGGTACAGCGCGACAAAATCATCCACTACTTGCGCTTGCGGCAACAAGGCGCTGGCATCGCCCTGTTGTATGTTGATGAGCAAGGGGCGCAGCGTCTGCCAGATGGCCGTCATTTGCGTGTGTTGCTGCTGCAGGGTTTGTGCACACTGCACCAGCGCCGCATCACCACTGGCGAGCAGGCGGGGGAACACATGCTTTTCTTCGTCTTCGTGGTGCAACGGCGCGGCCACATCGAAGTAACGCAGCACATTGCTTGCGGCATCTATCGCTTGCGGGTCGGCTCCATGGCTTTTGACGTGATCCCGCAATTTCTCCAGCAGATCGCAGCGCTCCTGCACCCGGTCGTGGCAGGCGTGCAGCAATGAGGCGGGGTCATCAAACGTGGCGGCAGGGGTCGAGCCGCCGCGTTGCGGCTCGGTCAGGCGAATGGCATTCATGGAACCATTCTCGCCGATGGTGGAAAATTCTGAAAGCCAATAGCCACACACAGAAAACGTAAAAATACTGAATTCCGCCTTCGTGAAAATGACGAATTTCCATCTCTCTGCGCCCTGTGCGTTCGGTTGTTTTCACGGCTGCTGGTGTGCCCATACCCGCGCGTGCATCCACACACCGTAAAATCAGCGGATTCTGCTGCCGCTCGCGGCTGCGCAAGAGCTTCGCCGCCCATGTCCAACGCCCCTCCCCGCCTGCAACTGTCGCGCATCACCAAGACCTATCCGGGTGTGGTGGCCAACGACGCGATTGACCTGGTGGTGCAGCCGGGCGAAATTCACGCCGTACTGGGTGAAAACGGTGCGGGCAAATCCACGCTGATGAAAATCATCTACGGCGCGACCCAGCCCGACAGCGGCAGCATGGCGGTGGATGGGCAAACCGTGCGGCTGGCCAACCCGCAGCAGGCGCGTGCGCTGGGCATTGCCATGGTGTTCCAGCACTTCAACCTGTTCGAGTCGCTGACCGTAACGCAGAACGTGTGGCTGGGCCTGCAGGCGCGGCACACGCTGGCTGAAGTGGCCGGCATGATCCGCGAAAAAGCGGCGGCCTACCATTTGCCGATCGACCCGCAGCGGCTGGTGCACACCTTGAGCGTGGGCGAAATGCAGCGTGTCGAAATCATCCGCGCCTTGCTCACCAACCCGCGCCTGCTGATTCTGGACGAACCCACCTCGGTCCTCACGCCGCAAGCGGTGCAAGGGCTGTTTGATGTGCTGCGCCAGTTGGCCGCTGAAGGCTGCAGCATCCTCTACATCAGCCACAAGCTGCACGAAATTCGCGAGCTGTGCCACCGTTGCACGGTGCTGCGCACAGGCCGCGTCACGGGCGATTGCGACCCGCGTGAAGAAAGCAATGCCTCGCTGAGCCGCATGATGATCGGTTCCGAGCCGCCCGCCTTGCCGCCGCGCACGGCGCACACGGGCGAGGTGGTGCTGGGTGTGCATGAACTCTCGCTGCCCGCACTTGACCCGTTTGGCGTCAATCTTGAGCACATCTCCTTGCAGGTGCGTGCAGGCGAGGTGCTGGGCGTGGCCGGTGTTTCGGGCAACGGCCAGCGCGAGTTGCTGCTGGCGCTTTCTGGCGAAGACCGCCGCGCACAGGCCAGCGCCATCACCCTGCACGGCCAGCCGGTGGGCAACACCAGCCCCGGCAAACGGCGGGCGAAGGGGCTGCACTTTGTGCCCGAAGAACGCCTGGGGCGTGGCGCTGTGCCCGACCTGAGCCTGATGCACAACCTGCTGCTCACACGCACGAATGCAGTGCGCAGCAGTGGGTGGATCAACATGGGCGCTTTGCGCCAGCAGGCGCAGCAGGTGATTGCCCGCTTTGGCGTGAAGGCGCGCAGCGAACAGGCCACGGCGCGTTCGCTCTCGGGCGGCAACCTGCAGAAATTCATCGTCGGGCGCGAGATCGATGCCCGGCCTAAATTGCTGATCCTCGCGCAACCCACCTGGGGCGTGGACGTGGGCGCAGCCGCGCAAATCCACCGTGAAATTCTCGCCTTGCGCGATGCCGGTTGCGCCGTGTTGGTGGTGAGCGAAGAGCTGGATGAGCTGCTGGCACTGAGCGACCGTCTGGTGGTCATGGCGCGCGGCCGCATCTCGCCCGCCATGCCGGTGGCCGAGGCCACGGTGGAGCGCATCGGCCTGTGGATGAGCGGCTTGTGGGAACAAGAACCCGCTGCCGCGCAGCACGAGGAGCAGCCCGCATGAGCCGCTGGCAATGGACGCAACGCCAGCAGCCTTCGCGCTTCTGGAGCCTGGCTTCGCCCGTGCTGGCGCTGCTCATCACCGTGGGGCTGGCGTCGCTGCTGTTTGTGGTGCTGGGCAAAAATCCCGTGCAGGGCCTGCAGGTGTTTTTCTGGGAGCCGATCAAGAGCGGCTACGCTTGGGGCGAGCTGCTGCTCAAGGCCACGCCGCTGCTGCTGATCGGGCTGGGGCTGGCGCTGTGCTTTCGCTCCAACGTCTGGAACATCGGTGCCGAAGGGCAATTCGTGATGGGCGCGCTGGCCGCTGGTGCTGTGGCCTTGTTGGCCGATGCCAACAGCAGCCGCTTGATGGTACTGCCCGTGCTGCTCGCGGGTATGGCAGGCGGCATGGCCTGGGGCGCGGTGGTGGCGTGGCTGCGCGACCGCTTCCACGCCAACGAAATCCTTGTGAGCCTGATGCTGGTGTATGTGGCGATCCAGTTCCTCGGGTATATGGTCAGCGGCCCACTGAAGGATCCGCAAGGCTACGGCTTTCCGCTGAGCAAGATGTTTGAGGCCGCCACCGCCGTGCCGCGCCTGTTTGCTGGTTCGCGTGTCAACATCGGCCTGTTGCTGGCGCTGCTGGGCGCGGTGCTGTTGTGGATATTTTTATTTCGCACACGCAGCGGATTGGCGCAGCAGGTGGGTGGCATGGCGCCTGCAGCGGCACGTTACGCCGGGTTCTCGTCGAGCCGTGCCTTGTGGCTGGCCATGCTGGTATCCGGCGGCGCAGCCGGGCTGGCTGGCGCGCTGGAAGTGGCTGGCCCCGTGGGGCAATTGACCATGTCGCTGCCCGTGGGCTACGGCTTTGCCGCCATCATCGTGGCCTTTGTCGGGCGCTTGCACCCGGTGGGCGTGGTGTTTTCTTCGCTGTTGATGAGCATGCTCTACATCGGCGGCGAACTGGCGCAGTCGCGCCTGGGCTTGCCCAAATCGATCAGCCTGGTGTTCCAGGGGCTGCTGCTGTTCACGCTGCTGGCCTGCGATACCTTGATTTATGCGCATTGGCGGCGCGTGGTTGCGCGCCCGGTACCTGCGCCTGAGCAAAAGGAGGCCGCATGAACGAAGCTGCCATGCTGCTGGCTTCTGTCTTCAGCGCAGGCACGGTGCTGGCGCTGGCCGGGCTGGGGCTGCTCATCAACGAAAAAGCGGGCGTCATCAACCTGGGCGCCGAGGGCATGATGCTGTGCGCGGCGCTGGCCGGTTACGCCACCTGCATCCACACTGGCAGCCCGTGGCTGGGCTTTGCGGCTGGCATGGCCGCAGGCGCGGTGCTCGCGGGTGCTTTGGGTGTGCTGGTGATCTGGCTCAATACCAACCAATCGGCTACAGGACTGGCGCTGTCACTGTTCGGCGCTGGTTTCTCCGCGTTTGTGGGCGTGCCCTACACACAGCAGGCGCTGCCCGAACGCAGCCCGTTTGCCGTACCGGGGTTGAGCAAATTGCCTCTGGTGGGCGAAGCGCTGTTTGCCCAGCACCCGATGGTGTATCTCAGCGTGGCGGTGGCCGTGTTTTTGACGTGGTTCTTTTACCGCAGCCGTGCCGGGCTGGTACTGCGTGGCGTCGGCGAGTCGCCCACATCTGCCCACGCCATGGGTTACCCGGTGCGGTGGATACGGCTCGCCGCCGTGGTGGTGGGTGGCGCGTTGTGCGGCTTGGCGGGCGCTTACCTCTCGCTGGTCTACACCCCGCAATGGGTGGAGGGCATGGTGGCAGGCAAGGGCTGGATTGCGCTCGCACTCACCACTTTTGCCACCTGGCGACCCTTGCGCATTTTGCTCGGTGCGTGGCTGTTTGGCGGCGTAACCATGCTGCAGTTCTGGCTGCAAAGCCAGGGCGTGGGCGTTTCCAGCCAGTTGCTCACCACGCTGCCTTATCTCACCATCATCGTAGTGCTGGTGCTGATTTCACGCAACCCGGCGTGGATCCGCGTGAACAAACCGGCGGCTTTGGGCTTGCCGTTTCACCCCTGATAAAAACAGCCGCAGGCTGCGCACCCGCGGCTGCGTACATCAGCGAAGCGTCTATCAGTCGCGCTGCTGCAATTGGCGCAGTTGCTCATCCTGCTGGATCACATGCAGGGTCAGCTCTTCGATTTTTTCGAGCAGCTTCATGGTCAGGGCGGCCATGCCTACCCCTTGTTCCTGCATCTGCTGGCCAGAGGGCAGGCCGGGCAGGTGACGGTGGGCGCTGATGAAGGCCTTGACTTCAGACAGCGGCTCCAGTGCATAGTCTTGCGCAAACACATAGTCAGCAGGTTTGAGCGAGGTGCCGCTCAACGTCAGGTCGCCCGTTTCGCCGTCGAGATGCACGGTGACCTTGCCTTGGGCATCGGTCAGACGCAGATCGCCGTTGCTGCCATTGCCACCGAACAGGCCGTTGCCGTTGCCGCCATCGAGGTGGATGGTTTGCTTGGCCTCGGGGTTGAGCAGGGTGATGTCGCCTTGTGAACCGGAGCCGCCCATGGTGAGGTTGCCGTTGCCGCCATCGAGGTGGATAGTTTGCTTGGCCTCGGGGTTAAGCAGGGTGATGTCGCCTTGCGAACCGCCGCCACCCATGGTCAGGTTGCCTTTGCCGCCGTCGAGGTGAATGGTCATCTCGCCCTTGTCGTGCATCAGGCGCACATCGCCGTTGCTGCCATTGCCACCCAGATGGATGTTGCCAGATGCGCCTTCGATGGTGATTGTGGTTTGCTGGCTTGCGTTTTGCATCAGAATCTGGGGAAAAGCGTTGCTCATGGTCTTGCTCCTAGTTGACTGGTGAAACACTGCCCGTAAAAAGTACTGTCGCAGAACCTGTTTGCCTGCGATGGGTGGGCCGTTCCATGCTAGGAAGCCGGTATGTAGTCTTGATGACTGACAAAAGACTGATAAGTATGTTTCACGGCTCTGAAATGTTGCAAAATCCTTCTCTGGAGCATGCTCTCACGCTTTTTCGTCCTCTTCTCCATCCCCTTTAAAGGAAATCACATGAAACCCTTTGATACCCCCGACCTGCACAAGCGCCACTGGCTGGCCGCGGCAGGCACTACGCTTGCCGCTGTGGTGTTGGCCGCCTGTACCCCCAACACGCCACCCGCCGCAACAACCGCCAGCGAAGCCCAGCCTGCCGCATCGGCAGCCAGTGCGGCTTCAGCAACGACCGCAACTTCAGGCCCGTTCAAGGTCGCTTTCATGTACGTTGGCCCGGTGGGCGATGGCGGCTGGTCGTTTGCGCACGACAACGGTCGCAAGGCGGTAGAAGCCGAGTTTGGCGACAAGGTGCAGACCAGCATTGTTGAAAGCGTGCCCGAAGGCCCCGACGCCGAGCGCGTGGTGCGCGACCTGGCCAACCAGGGCAACAGCATGGTGCTGGCTACGAGCTTTGGCTTCATGGAGCCGACGCTCAAAGTGGCGCAGGACTTTCCGAATGTGAAATTCGAGCACGCCACGGGCTACAAGACTGCGCCCAACCTGTCGACCTACGACAGCCGCACCTACGAAGGCGCGTACATGGCGGGCGTGCTGGCCGGCAAGATGACCAAGAGCAACACGCTGGGCGTGGTGGCCTCGGTGCCGATTCCTGAAGTGATCCGCAACATCAACAGCTTCACGCTCGGCGCACAAAGCACCAATCCGGCCATCAAGACCAAGGTGGTGTGGATCAACAGCTGGTTTGATCCGCCAAAAGAAACCGAAGCCGCTACTGCGCTGATCAACGGCGGTGCCGACGTGCTGTTCCAGAACACCGATTCGTCGGCCGTGCTGCAAACCGCCGAAAAAATGGGCAAGCGCGGCTTTGGCTGGGATTCGGACATGACTCGCTACGGCCCCAAGGCGCACGTTGCTTCGGCTGTGATCAACTGGGGCCCCTACTACATCAAGACCGTGCGTGACGCGCTGGATGGCAAGTGGCAAACCAACCAGTCGTGGTGGGGCGTGAAAGAAGGCGCGATTGACTTGGTCGGCGTGGCTGATGACGTACCGCAAGACGCCAAAGACAAGTTGGCCGAAGTGAAGGCTGGCCTGAAAGACGGCAGCTACAGCATCTGGAAAGGCCCGATCCTGGATCAGGCCGGCAAGGAAATGCTGGCCAAAGACACCGTGGCCGACGACAAGTTCCTGCAGGGCATCAATTTCTACGTCAAGGGCGTGGAGGGTAATTTGCCGGGCGCCAAATAAACGCCATCAAAGAGCCTGTTTACGGTCTCCGCATGAGGTGCGTTGTTTTTCAAAAAGCTGCGAACCTTGTGCGTACACCGCAGGCGGCTTGTCTGCCCGACGAGGGTTACTTGCGCCGTAGGGCGGTTTTTGAAAGCAACCCGAAGGACGCAGCCCACTGCGCCAGCCCTTGCGTCATTGCGAGCCGCCGCAGGCGGCGTGGCAATCTGCCTGTTTGTGGACCATGCCACAAGATTGCCGCGTCGCGCTTTGCGCTCCTCGCAATGACACGGTTTTGGCTCTGTGCGCATCCTGCGGGGAGATTGTCAACAGGCTCCAAGCCCTTCTCCCTCGCGGGAGGGGGGTTGGGGAGAGGGGGCATCAGGCACAATACCTGTTGCCCTCTTTTTTGCTGCATGCGACTGCGCACCAATCCCCCTGCGCACCGTTGGTTTTTGATACCGTTTTCAAATCAAGCGTGAACGCGAAGGCGAGCTGCAGACAGTGCTGTAGCACGGCAAAGTGAGCCGCCAAAGTGCACGTTTGACTTGAAAATGGAATGATTTGTTCATGAACACCCCCCGCTACATCCTCACCCTCGCCTGCCCCGACTGCAAAGGGCTGGTGCACGCCGCCTCGGGCTTTGTGCTTGCGCACGAGGGCAATATGGAAGAAATTGCGCAGTTCAGCGACCCGGATTCGAGCATGTTCTTCATGCGCATCGACTTCACGACCCCGCATGCTGATCTGGCTGCCTTGCGCGAAAAGGTGGCGGCTTTTGCTGCGCCCCATGGCATGCAGACGCAACTGCACCCGGCTCGCGCTGCGGTGCCGACCATCCTTATGGTCAGCAAGCAAGGCCATTGCCTCAACGACTTGCTGTTTCGCTGGAAAAGCGGCCTGCTGGCGATTGACGTGCGCGCCGTCATCAGCAACCACCGCGACTTCTACCAGTTGGCGGCCAGCTACAACGTGCCTTTTCACCACGTTGTTACTACCAAAGAAAACCGCGCCACATCCGAAAAACGTATCAGCGAAATCATCGAATGCGAAGGCGCCGAGCTGATCGTGCTGGCACGCTATATGCAAGTTTTGAGTGATGCCATGTGCCAGCAATACGCGGGGCGCATGATCAATATCCACCACAGTTTTTTACCCAGCTTCAAGGGTGCGCGCCCTTACTACCAGGCGCACGAACGGGGCGTGAAGCTGATCGGCGCCACGGCGCACTACGTCACGTCTGATCTGGACGAAGGCCCGATCATCGAGCAGGATGTGGCGCGGGTAGACCACAGTTACTCGGTCGAAGACCTCACCGCCATTGGCCGCGACACCGAAAGCCAGGTGCTGGCCCGCGCCGTGAAATGGCACAGCGAACACCGCGTGCTGCTCAATGGCAGCCGCACGGTGGTGTTCAAGTAGGCCTATTGTGAAAATCAAATCCGGCGTTGAACTGCTTTCTGAAACGTTAGAGGTTGGGCAGCCTGCTGAAAAAGGAGCCTTGGTCAAGGTGCGTTTGAATGGTTGGTTGAGTAAAGGTGAATCCATCCGCCAGGAGCCAATTTCTGAGTTTGTCATTGGCAGGCGTACAGTTATTACGGGTCTTGAATATGCAGTAGAAGGCATGCGCACAGGAGGGGTGCGCAAGGTCAAAATCAGCCCCCATCTTGCCTATAAGGAACAAGGTGTTCCCGGCATAATTCCTGCAAATGCATTGCTTATTTATGAGATTGAATTGTTGGGAATTGCAAATTAAACCTGCCCTCCCGGCCAACCGGATGCCCAAAACCTGCGCTTTTGTGTTTCCTTCGTCGCAGCATCGGTTGCCTCAAACGGTAGACACCTGTCGCAGGCAGGGCAGGCGATAATGGCTGCGTGTTGTCTGTCCCGTCCTTCCAGGAACCCCTGCCATGAATGCCGATGACCTTGCGCCGCTGACCGAGCGCGACATTGCCGAGTACCTGATCCAGAACCCCGGATTTTTCCAGCGCAATTCCGAGCTGCTCACCAACCTGCAACTCGGCAGCGCGCACGGCCAGCGCGTGGTGAGCCTGCACGAGCGACAGGCCGAAATGCTGCGCGAAAAGATCAAGGTGCTGGAGAACCGTCTGGTCGACATGATCCGCCACGGTAGCGAAAACAGCGTCACCACCAACCGCCTGCTCAACTGGGCCACGCAGTTGCATCTTGAGCACGACCCCACGGCCTTGCCCGAAAAAATCTGCAGCGACATCCGCAGCCAGTTCATCGTGCCGCAAGCTGCCATGCGCGTGTGGGGCGTGGCACCACAGTACGCCGATGCTGGCTTTGCGCAGGGCGTGAGCAGCGATACCAAGAGCTTTGCCTCGTCGCTGACGACGCCGTACTGCGGCATGCATGTGGGCGTGGAAGCGGTACGCTGGCTGGAGGAGCCGCTGCTCGCAGCATCGCTCGCCCTGATCCCCTTGCGCGATGTGGAAAAGCCCAGCGCCCAGGCCTTTGGCATGCTGGTGCTAGCCTCGCCCGACGCCAACCGCTACCAGGACGATATGGCGACCGACTACCTCGAACACATCGGCAAAATGACCAGCGCTGCGCTGTCGCGTCTGGTTCATCCGACCGCTTGAAAATACCGGACGCAGAGGACGCAAAGGTTACGCAAAAGGCGCAAAAAATTGCAGGGATGGGATGCCGACAGTAACGTATCAGGCGGCAGCAGAGATGCGCTCCCCTCGCCCCTTGCGGGAGAGGGGTTGGGGAGAGGGGAACAGGCGCTGCCTGCAACCACGTGACCTGCACAGCAGATATCAGCGTATGCTGTGGTTTGAGCAGACATGCGCCGGAATTGCCTTCGGCGGTTCCGGCCTACAAGCTGAAAACATGATGGGCTGTTTTGCGTATTCTGCGTAACCTTTGCGTACTCTGCGTCCGGTATTCATGTCTACTGCCCCACCATCTGATCCACACGTAGCCGCCTACCTGGCGCATGTGCAATACGAGAAGCGGTTGGCCGCGCGCACGGTAGCGCTTTACACTGCCGATCTGGAGCGCTTGCAGCAGTACGCCCACGAAGCAGGTGTGACGCTGGCGCAGGTGCAGTCTGCGCACATCCGCCGCTGGGTGGGTGCCATGCACGCACAGGGGCGTAGCGCGCGTGGCATTGCACTCATCCTTTCGGGCTGGCGCGGCTTTTACCTGTGGCTGGTGCAAACGCAGCGCCTGCAGCACAACCCGCTCGACGGCGTGCGTGCTCCAAAAGCTGCCAAACCCTTGCCCAAGGCGCTGCCAGTCGATGCCGCGGTGCAACTGGCGGATTTCACTGCATCCCCAAAATCTGCCCGCAAAAAGAACCAGCGCACGGACGATGCCACCTGGCAGGAAGTGCGCGACCAGTTGGTGGTGGAACTGCTCTACGGCAGCGGCCTGCGCGTGGGTGAACTGGTGGGGCTGGATGTGCAAGCCAGTGCCGAGGCCAAGGGCTGGCTTGATCTGGACGATGCACAGGCGCATGTGCTGGGCAAGGGCAGCAAGCGGCGCAGCGTGCCGCTGTCACGCATGGCGGTGGAACGCGCCCGGCAATGGCTGGCAGCCCGCGCCCACGTGCCCGCGCTGGCACGTACCCCGGCGCTGCTGGCCGGACGCAACGGCACGCGGCTGACGGCGCAAGCCATCTGGAAAATGCTCAAACAACGCAGCCAGCAGGCCGGTCTGGCGGTGCCGGTACACCCGCACATGCTGCGCCACAGCTTTGCCAGCCACCTGCTGCAAAGCAGCGGTGACCTGCGCGCCGTGCAGGAACTGCTCGGCCACGCCAACATCAGCACCACGCAGATCTACACCCGGCTTGACTTTCAGCACCTGGCCAAGGTGTACGACGCCACGCACCCACGCGCCAAACGCAAAGGGGATGGTGGCAAGAAACCATGAGGCCGCGGATGATGGGCGGCTACTGAACTCATGCCGAAAAATAATTTGACGACTGCCGCCCGAACCGTTCGGGCTGAGGTATCGAGGCCCCTCGTGGCGCGCGGCGTCCCATTATTTTCAGGCTGAGCCATACCCCCTGAAGTCGGGATTCAAGACAAGCCCACGCCACCCGCACCATCGGCGCGCTCAATGAGTTCCACTTTGTAGCCATCGGGGTCTTGCACAAAGGCGATGACCGTGGTGCCGCCCTTCACCGGCCCGGCTTCGCGCGTGACGGTGCCGCCCGCAGCGCGGATGCGTTCCACCGCCGCTGCCGCATCGGGCACGCCAATGGCCAGATGGCCGTAGGCCGTGCCCATGTCGTAGCTGCTTACGCCGTAGTTGTAAGTCAGCTCGATTTCGGCATGCTCGGGGTTGCTGCCAAATCCCAAAAACGCCAGCGTGTATTGGTACTCCGGGTTGTCAGAGGTACGTAACAACTGCATGCCGATGACCTTGGTGTAGAAGTCAACCGAGCGCTGCAAGTCGCCAACGCGCAGCATGGTGTGAAGAATGCGCATGGTTCATCCTTTCTGTGCAAGAAGAAAAAGGGGTTCAGTGGTACTTTAACGCGGTTCCCGAAATGATTCAGGCAGATTCGTTCAGGCTAATTCGCCCTGATCCGTTCGGGCTGAGGCCCTTCGACAAGCCCTTGCGTCATTGCGAGC
>JAUNUE010000302.1 GCA_030538335.1 Allobrachymonas sp.
TGCAATTTCCTTTAGTGCCTCTCCGCGGCTTCCCTGGGCATAACGCGTGCCCTTGGTATACCACCCTTGCCGGGCGCCATCACCCCCATCAACCACAGTTGGCCGACTCGATCACTCGCGCGTCATTGACGACAAGATTCAGCCGCCCGAACTTGTATTCGCGTGTGATCATGTCGTCTTTATGCAGCGTGCGCACGCTGGTGGCCGTGGCGGTGCGCATGGCTTCGTGCTCGATGGCAGGGCTGGATTTTTTGCCCTTTACCACCGCCAAAGCGGCGTTGGCGTTACAGGTTTCCTTGGGTTCACGGTAGGGTTCAGACGAAGGCGCAATGGCGTGCGAAGTGGGTGCACATGCTGCCAGCACCCATGCGCCAATAGCGGCCCAAACACCCAACTTTTCGCGGTTGAACAGCGGGAGCAAGGTCTTACGTCCACACATGGCAATTCTCCTTTGCAAGTGTTTGATTTCTGCCAAACCATTATGATCAGCAGCTTGTGCATCCGCATGTATGCCTTTGTTGCAGTGGCAACAGAACCCGCCTTACCATGAACTCCAGCAACGCTACTCCCTACACCAGCCGCCGCACCGCTTTTGCCCGTGCCATGGGCACCAACGCCATCGCAATCATTCCTACCGCGCCCGAGCAGGTGCGCAACCGCGATACCGACTTTCCGTACCGGCACGACAGCTATTTCTATTACCTCACGGGCTTTGACGAGCCCAACGCCTGGCTGGTGCTGCGCACCGATGCCGCAGGCGCGCTGCACACCACGCTGTTTTGCCAACCCAAAGATCTGGAGCGCGAGATATGGGATGGCTACCGCCTGGGGCCCGAAGCTGCAGTCGGGCAATTGAATGTGGATGAGGCGCGCCCCGTATGTGAACTCGACGCGCACCTGCCCAAGATGATGGAAAACACCGCCACGGTGCTGTACCCCTTTGCCACGCACCCTGGCTTGGCCGCGCGCGTGGAAGGCTGGCTCGACAAGGTGCGCGCCCGTGTGCGCTATGGCGTGGTGTTTCCCGCCGCCATGCGTGATGCCTGCGATGTGTTGGATGAAATGCGCCTGATCAAGGATGCGCACGAAATCAACCTGATCCGCCGCGCCTGCGCCATCACCGCGCAAGCGCATGTACGCGCCATGCAAACCACCGCCCGCATGCTGCATGACGGGCAAGACGTGCGCGAGTACCACATCGAAGCCGAGCTGCTGCATGAATTTCGCCGTCACGGTGCGCAATACCCCGCTTACGGCAACATCGTGGCCGCAGGTGCCAACGCCTGTGTACTGCATTACCAGGCGGGCAACGCGCCCATCCGCAGCGGCGAAATGGTGCTGATCGACGCAGGCTGCGAATTCGATGGCTACGCCAGCGACATCACGCGCAGCTATCCGGCCAACGGTAAATTTACCGGGCCGCAACGCGCCGTGCACGAGCTGGTGCTGGCCTCAGAAGAAGCGGCGATTGCTGCCGTGAAGCCCGGCGCGCGCCACAACGACATCCATGACATCACGGTAAAAATCATGGCGCAGGGCTTGCTGGATCTGGGCATTCTCGACAAGAGCAAGCACGGC
>JAUNUE010000036.1 GCA_030538335.1 Allobrachymonas sp.
CGGTCAGGCCCATGCCGATGTGTTGCGCGCCCAGCAGCTCAACCAGCGGCTGCTTCACGCGGTGGTCAGGGCAAGCAGGGTAGCCCGGCGCGGGGCGAATGCCGACGTATTTTTCGGCGATCAACTCTTCATTGTCCAGACCTTCATCGGCGGCATAGCCCCACAGGTCGGTGCGCACGCGGTGGTGCAACCATTCAGCGGTGGCTTCAGCCAGCCGGTCGGCCAGCGCCTTGAAGGTGATGGCGCTGTAGTCGTCAAGCGCGGCCATGAATTCTTCGACCTTGGCATCCACACCTATGCCTGCGGTCACGGCGAAAGCGCCGATGTAGTCAGGGGGGCCGTCCGGTGCCGCAACAAAGTCAGCCAAACAGCGGCTCGGCCGCATCTGACCTTGCGCATCGACCTGCTTTTCGGTCTGCTGGCGCAGGCCGTACCAGGTCAGCACCACGTCTTTGCGTGATTCGTCGGCGTAGAGCTCGATGTCGTCATCGCGCACGGTGTTGGCGGGCCAGAACCCGACCACGGCGTTGACCGTGATCCAGCGGCCTTCGACCATTTTTTTCAGCATGACCTGCGCATCGTTGTACACGCGGGTGGCTTCTTCGCCCACCACTTCGTCTTGCAGGATGGCGGGGAATTTGCCCGCCAAATCCCACGACTGGAAGTACGGCGACCAGTCGATAAAAGGCAGCAACTCGTGCGGGTCGATGTTTTTGATGACACGGCGGCCCAGGAACTTGGGCACGGGCGGCGCGTAGTTGCTCCAGTCGATGTGCGTCTTGTTGGCGCGCGCCTGCTCCAGCGACCACATCGGCAACTGCTTTTTGTTGGCATGCAGGTCGCGCACGCGGTCGTAATCGGCACGCACATCGGCCCAGTATTGGGCGGCTTGCTCGCCCAGCAAACCTTGCGCCACGCCCACGCTGCGCGAAGCGTCGGGCACATACACCACGGGGCCTTCGTAATGCGGCGCGATTTTCACCGCCGTATGCACGCGGCTGGTGGTGGCACCGCCAATCAGCAGCGGAATGTTCTTCTCGCGGAAGTAGGCGTCTTTTTGCATCTCGGCTGCCACATGCTGCATCTCTTCCAGGCTGGGCGTGATCAGGCCGCTCAAGCCTACGATGTCAGCGCCTTCTTCCTTGGCATTTTTCAGAATTTCATGCGCGGGCACCATCACGCCCATGTTCACCACCTCGTAGTTATTGCATTGCAGCACCACGGTGACGATGTTCTTGCCGATGTCGTGCACGTCGCCCTTCACGGTGGCGACCACGAGCTTGCCTTTGGTCTTGACGTCGCCGCCCGCATCGGCCAGCGCCTTTTTCTCGGCTTCGATATAGGGCAGCAAGTGCGCCACAGCCTGCTTCATCACGCGCGCCGATTTCACCACCTGCGGCAAAAACATCTTGCCCGCGCCAAACAGGTCGCCCACTACATTCATGCCGTCCATCAGCGGCCCTTCAATCACGTGCAGCGGGCGGCCACCGCCCTGCACCACCATCTGCTGGTAGGCTTCTTCGGTGTCTTCGACGATGAAGTCGGTAATGCCGTGCACCAGCGCGTGGCTCAGGCGCTCGTTGACCGATACGGGTTTCTCGGGCGTGCCACGCCATTCAAGTTTTTTGCTGTCATCCTTGGCGGCGCCGCGTGCGGCATCGGCCACTTCGAGCAGGCGCTCGGCCGCGTCGGGCCTGCGGTTCAGCACCACGTCTTCCACACGCTCGCGCAAGGTCGGCTCCAGGTCGTCGTACACGCCCACCATGCCCGCGTTGACGATGCCCATGTCCAGTCCCGCCTGAATGGCGTGGTACAAAAACACCGTGTGAATCGCCTCGCGCACCGGGTCGTTGCCGCGGAACGAAAAACTCACGTTGCTCACGCCGCCGCTCACCTTGGCACCCGGCAGGTTCTGCTTGATCCAGCGCGTGGCTTCGATAAAGTCAACCGCGTAGTTGGCGTGCTCTTCAATGCCCGTGGCAATGGCGAAAATGTTGGGGTCAAAGATGATGTCTTCGGGTGCAAAACCCACTTTGTCCACCAGCACACGGTAAGCGCGCTCGCAGATTTCGATCTTGCGCTGGTAGGTATCCGCCTGCCCGGTTTCGTCAAACGCCATCACCACAGCGGCAGCGCCATAGCGCTTGCACAGCCGCGCCTGACGCACAAACTCGTCTTCGCCTTCTTTCAGGCTGATCGAGTTGACGATGCCCTTGCCCTGCAAGCAGCGCAGGCCAGCCTCTATCACGCTCCACTTGCTGCTGTCCACCATTACTGGTACGCGGGCAATGTCAGGCTCGGTTGCCATCAGGTTCAAAAATTTCACCATCGCGGCCTGCCCGTCGAGCATGCCCTCGTCCATGTTCACGTCAATCACCTGCGCGCCGTTTTCCACCTGCTGGCGCGCTACGGCCAGCGCTTCTTCGTACTGGCCGCCCAGAATCATGCGCGCAAACGCCTTCGAGCCGGTGATGTTGGTGCGCTCACCGATGTTGACGAACAGGGTGTCTTTGCCAATGGTCACCGGCTCCAGACCGGAGAGTTTCATGGGAGGAGGAGCAATGGAAGGAGTGTGCATGAACAAGGCTGAACAGGAAGTGAGTTGCAATAAGACTGTATGGAAAAACGGTGAACTAATTCACGTACATTTTTCATGAAAATGTGCTTTGGACGGTTTGAAGTGCCACAATACCTGCATTCCTTCGCTACAACAGCGGCCATGTCTTGCGGCATCAGCAAAAACTGCCGCTGCCGGGCATGTCTACCGGGCTGTTGATACCGCAATCAGGAAGAGCAGACCTTCGCACCTGATCTCGTTTCGTCCCTCTGCAGGAGTTACCACCGTGTACGATGACTTGGCCGTAAAGCTGCTCACGCACTCTACTGCCAGCATGGCGCCCTTCTCCGAAGAAGAGGCAAGAAAGCTGGTGCAATACATGCACCCCTACACCATCCCTGCCGGGGAATGGTTCATTGTAGAAGACGAGCGCAGCGACAACGATTTCATGATGCTCATCCTTACGGGCGAAGTGGTTGTGGAATCGAGCATTGCCGAGGGGCAGACCTTGACGGTGACTGTGCTCAATCCAGGCCAGTGGGTAGGCGAGCTGGGCATACTCGACGGCAACCCGCGCCAGGCCGCCTGCCGCGCCTCTGATGACGCAGACGTTATCTGCGCCATCATCAGCCGCACCGAAATGATGCAACTGCTTGACGCAGAACCGCGCCTCTTTGGCAAACTGGCCTTCTTGCTCGCCTCCAATGTGGCGGGCTACCTGCGCAACATGCACCAACGCATGTGCCGGTACGCCGAAATCCAGAACGCCATCCGCACCACGCTGTAATGGCAGCAGCCTGAGAACCGGATTTGCGGTTTCCCCGCGAAATGCACATGGAGCACCAGCACCATGTCATTGCGAGCCGCCGCAGGCGGCGTGGCAATCTGCTGGTTTCCAGATTGCGCCACGAAAAGCGGCTTGCCCTGAGTGCATCAAAGGCATACAAGGCACACAGGCAACCAGCTTCTTCACAACAAACGAGCAAACAGTTGCCTTTCAGGCACGGCGCCATCCGTTTTCAGGCGTCTATAGTCATTCCGAGAAATAATTTGACAATTTCCACCCGATCCGTTCGGGCTGAGGTATCGAAGCCCACATGGAAGGTGTCTGCCCTTCGATACCTCAGGGCGAACGGTGTCTGATTATTTTCAGATTTGGCTATACCCTCCCCCCGTTTTTGAGCAGGTAAAGCGGCAAAATCCTGTCGTCAAACAGCCACAACAATGTGGCGCAACCGCAACAAACCACAGAGAAATTGGTGATTTCCTTTGCGAAATGTCCCAAGGTCTGGTGCAATAGAGCCAACTTCCGAAAAGGAGGTTGGCCCGGGTCTCCGGGGGCTTTGCAAAACAGACCTTTCTTGTTTGTTGTGCAAAACCCTGAAACGGGAATTTTCCTCCGGCGCCCTCTGTTTAACCTTGGAGAAACTTGCAATGAAAAAATCTCTGATCGCTATTGCTGCCCTGGCTGCTGCCGGTGCTGCTGCTGCTGCGCAGTCTTCGGTTACGCTGTACGGCGTGGTTGATACCAGCTACGGCATGAACCGTGTCAAAACCGGTAACGTCACTACACGTAAAGTTGGCCTGAATGAAGGTAAATACGGCAACTTGTCCGGCTCGCGCTGGGGCCTGAAAGGTCAAGAAGATCTGGGCAATGGCCTGTCTGCCGTGTTCAATGTGGAAGCAGGTTTTAACTCTGCTGACGGCGCATTCAAGACTGGCTTCAACCGCCGCTCGGTAGTGGGTTTGAAAGGCAGCTTCGGTGAAGTGCTGGTCGGTACTGACTACACGCCCATGGACAAAGGCCCGATGAGCTTTTATGCCACGGACATCCACACTGGTGCAACGCATCCTCTGAATTCTAAGTATGAATTCTATACTGCCCGTTCCAAGGGTCTGCACTATAACGGTAACTTCAGCGGTGTGAGTGTTAATGGTCTTGTTGGTTATACCGAAGGCAAAGTAACTTCACCTGCCGGCAGTACGGTTGGCAAGGGAAGCGTCGTTGGTCTGGGTCTGGGCTATGCAAGTGGTCCGTTCGCAGTAAGCGCAGCTGCTCAACATTTCCGTCAAACTACTAGTGCTCCTGGTGTCGAAGCTACTGGTCATGTTACTGAATACGGTATTGCTGGCTCTTATGACTTCACTGCAGCCAAGCTGTATGCTCACTACGCTGCCAACAAGCCAAAAGGCGGAAAAGCATGGCAACAAGCTGGTGTGGGCGTAAGCGTGCCGTTTAACGCCTTCACTCTGGGCGCACAGTATGTGTACAGCAAAGCTGGCGACTACAAAGGTCACAACTTTGGCTTGGAAGGCCGTTACGCCATGAGCAAGCGCACCGATCTGTACGCCAAAGCAGCACGCTATGACGCTTGGAAGCTGGGCAATTGGTCTACTCGCAGCGACATGTTCAGTGTTGGTATCCGCCACAAGTTCTAATCAAACTTCCCGGTTTTTCCGGGCTTGAAACAGAGCTTGAAAGCCACTCCTGCAAAGGAGTGGCTTCTTTCTTCAATCCTGCCCAATCGTGTTAAAGACCTGCCCTACACAGCTTTTCCAATGATGAAAGTTAATGCGCTTGCCACAATGTAAGCCCGTTCGCTGTCAAGCTGTTTCAGGACGGGATATAAGCTCAGCAAGCACGCTTAACCCCCAAGGCGGTATGCGGTTACATGACAAAATTACCCGGCAGAAAAATGTATCTTCGCATGTCTGCAGCGACAATAGCGGGTTATGGATTTCATGGGGCTACACTGCCTGCGGCGACGCTGCATGGCTCTCGTACTTGGGATACAAGACATGTATCTAAAAAGCTACCCCAAAACCCTCGCGCTATGTTGATCACCGATCTTGCGCGCCCTACAGCGTTGCATTCTTTGGTCGTGCCCGAGCTATTGGCTGTGAAATATGTCTTGCGCTATTGTTCGGTGCGGAGCAACTGCTGCCGCAGCCATTTTGAGGGCGGACTTCAAGAGCGCAGGCTGCCTCGTACGGGCCGCTTGTACCAAAGTGCAGCCCCTCTCCAGGCAAAGTAAGGCGCTCACCCCCATGGCTATCGTTGACCTTTGCCTGCAGCGACAGGCTCTGTGTTAGGTCTTGCATGAATCTGCCAAGCTGGCGAAAGAGCCCTTTTTTGCGCAATATTCTGGTCATGCTGACCGGAACCTCGCTTGCACAACTGCTGTCGATCCTGATCAGCCCGCTGCTGACGCGCATCTACTCTCCTGATACTTTCGGCCTGTTTGCCAATTTCCTGGCGGTACATGCCATTATCGGCAGCGTAGCCGCATTACGTTATGAAATCGCCATCATGCTGCCCCGCAGCCAGAAACGGGCACTCAACGTCATGCTGCTGGCCTGCGGAATTACATTGGGCGTGGCCTTGCTCGCTGCTATTGTCTTCATGCTGGGTAACAGCATCATTGCCAATCTGGTGGACAAGCCTGAAATGGAGCCTTGGCTGTTTTGGCTACCGTTGAGTATCGCGGCCATGGGCCTGTACCAGACTTTTTCCTACTGGCATAACCGACAGCGTTGTTTTGCTTTGTTGGCCCAAAACCGGTTCTGGCAAAGCCTGACAACCAGTGCTTCCCAGCTGATTTTGGCGCTGTTGGGCTTGAGGCTAGGATTGCTCTGGGGCTATCTCTTTGGCCTGATGGCCAGCACTGTTTTTCTTGCCTCTGATATTGCCAAAAACCAGTGGCGAAATTTTCGCTATGTACAGCGCCGTACGCTGCATCTGATGGCCCGGCAATATGTACGTTTCCCATTGTACGATGTACCTTCCGTGCTGTTGGGTGTCGGCGCAAACCAGATCCCCAGCATCCTGTTTTCAGTAATGTTTTCGCCCGCTGTTGCAGGTGTTTTCTATCTCACCCAACGGGTGTTGCAAGCCCCCATCACACTCATATCAAGTTCGGTGGTGGAGGTGTTCAAGGAGCATGCTGCCCATGAATACCGGACTCTGGGGCATGCGCGCAGCGCGTTTCGCAAGACCTTGTTGCTGTTGATAATGGTGAGCCTGCCTCCGGCGATAGTGCTGTACTTTCTGATTGTTCCTCTGTTCGGGTGGGTTTTTGGCAGCCAATGGACCTCTGCAGGCGTATACGCACAGATCATGTTGCCAGCCTTGTTTATCCGATTTGTGGCCAGTCCGCTCAGCTTCATGTTCTACATAGCCGAGCGACAGAGGCTAAACCTGATGGGTATGGCCGTACTTGCCTTTGGCACCTGGGGCATGTTCCACGTGTATGACAGCCCAGAGACCATTCTTCGCGGTATCAACTGGTTGTACTTTGTTGTATATTTTTCCTACCTTGCAATTTCGGCCAAGCTGGCCGGTTACTTCCATGGCCCGCGCTCCACTCGCCCGTAACCTGTTCAGGTTGCTGCGCCCACTGGCTCACACCTTGTTGGGTTTGGTCTTTGACCGTAATTTCATGACTGGGCGACATTTTGACCATGCCTTCACAGGTTATCGCTGGTGTCTGCAATCTTTCTGGACACACCAAGTATTGCGCCTGTCCCACCCTGCGCCATGGCCCAAACATCATGGCTGCACCGTCAGCGTGGCCGAAAACATCGTATTCCATCCGGACGACCTCAACAACTTCCAGTCTCCGGGCACCTACTTCCAGAACACTGCCGAATCACGAATCATGATTGGCCGGGGAACCTATATTGCCCCGAACGTAGGGATCATCACACTCAACCATGACCCCATGAACCTGCAACACCACCTGCCTGGACAGGACGTGGTAATTGGTGATGCCTGCTGGATAGGCATGAATGCCGTGATCCTTCCTGGTGTGCGCCTGCGTGAACATACTACGGTGGCAGCAGGTGCTGTCGTAACGCGCAGCTTTGACGAGCCCGGTCTGGTGATCGGCGGTGTACCTGCCCGTATTCTCAAACGTCTACCGCTGGCTTCAGCTGGATCTTCCATATGAAGATCGCACTGGTGACAACTTTCTTCCCCCCGGCTAATGGGGTTGCGGTAAACCGCATGCATGCCTTCGCACGTTACCTCGCAGAAAAGCATGAAGTTGTTGTGGTCACGCTGGGCAAGCACGACGCCCTGGTTCCTGCGGATTGCTGCAAAAACTTCACTACCTGTTATGTACGTAACCATAGAGTGATGGAGTACCTGCGGCACCATCCTGCAGATACACGCCTGATTCACCATGGCAAAAGCGCGGTGAATCTGGTCATGGCACGCCTGCAACTTTCACGCTTTGCCATGTGGCGCCGACGCGCATTGCGCCAATTGAAGCAGCTACATTGCCAGCACCCCTTTGATGCCATCGTCAGCTCCTACATGCCTGTTGATACGCATCTGCTCGTGCTGGAGTTCCTCAAATCGTACGCCGGTGTGATCTGGATTGCAGATATGCGCGATGAAATGAGTCGCAACCCTCACATCAGCCGATGTGAGCAACAAAGGCTGCGGCGCGTGGAGCTGGCCATTGACCAGCATGCAATGGCGGTGACCAGTGTCAGTCAGCCGATTCTTGACGACTTTCGCAAACTGATGCCAAACGTTTTGCGTTTTGAGCAAATCCGCAATGGCTATGACCATGACTACAGCCCTCCCCTGCGCCCGTTCAATACACGCTTTTGCATAGGTTATTTCGGCTCCTTTTACGGTAACCGCAAACCCCACACCTTCTTTCTCGCGCTGGAACAACTATGTGACGAGATCGACATGGAAATTCACATTGCTACCCAATCGGTAAATTTTGATGTCCCGCCGGCCTTGATCCGACGCGTGCATCTGCATGGTTTCCTGTCTTATCAGCAATCGGTAGAAATGATGGCAACTATGGATGCAAACTTGCTGATCCTGCCCAAACTGCCGGAATTCAAAGGCGTCTTTTCAGGCAAGATTTTTGACTATATCTCTGTCTACCGCCCGGTTCTGGCAGTGGTGGATCCGGATGATGTTGCGGCCGACTTGGTGCGTGAGCTGGGATGCGGCTATGTTGCCGATGTCGACGAGGTCGAACAGATAAAATCCATGCTTCGCCAAGCGCATGCCGACTGGCTACAAGGCCAGATCAAGCATGGTTCACCTGCGCAGGTCAGGCAATTGCATAGACGGGTTCAGGTTCAGAAACTCTCGGCGTTGTTATGCTCCCTGCATGATGACGCATCTTCCGGCAAGCCCGCATGAAAGAACTCGAACGCGCGCAACAGCAATATCGCCAGCGCGATAGCGACCCTTCAATCCGCTCATTCTGGTCGCTGTCAAACCCTGTTGCCTTGCACCTGCTGCAAGAGCGTGAGCGTGCAGTGCTGCGCGCCATGAGTGAAGCAGGCATGGCATTGGAAAACGCCCGCGTACTGGATGTAGGCTGTG
The DNA here is from genome assembly GCA_030538335.1 of Allobrachymonas sp. Taxonomy (GTDB): domain Bacteria; phylum Pseudomonadota; class Gammaproteobacteria; order Burkholderiales; family Burkholderiaceae_C; genus Brachymonas. The sequence continues at coordinate 8,916 of JAUNUE010000036.1, forward strand.
GCAGTGCACAGGAATTTCCTGGATATATGCGCTGGGGCGTGCAAGCCAGCCAACTGTTTGGCGTTGACTTGAGCCTGCACAGGGTACAGGCAGCCACAGCCAGGGGTATTGGCACCGTTGTACACGCGTCAGGTAACGCCTTGCCGTTTGCAAACGCCAGTTTTGACGGTGCCATCCAGAATGTTGTATTCAGTTCTATTATGGATTCTGGTGTACGCCAGCAAGTCGCCCGCGAAATGTGTCGCGTGCTGCGCCCGGGGGGCTGGATATTGTGGTACGACGCCATCTGTGTGAAATCTAGCGATCCGCATTTCCGCGGCGTTCCGCTGCAAGAAGTCGAGTCTCTTTTTCCTGACATTACCTGGTATTGGCAACGGGTCACCACCCATGTGGGATTACTCAAGCGCATACATGCCTTTATGGGCGAAGGGGCTATGCGGGCTTTTGACCTGACCGGATTATTCAAGACCCATCGCTTGGGCCTGGGACGGATGGTGGCATGAACACGCTCCAGTAAATCCTCGATATGCACGGCGCTCGTCATGATTTTGCCGTGCTCAGAAGTAACCTGGCGCAAACAGTCGGCGAGGAAGATGCAAAACATACCGCCCTCTTGACATGGATGTTTATGTACATACAATGTACATAATTCGCAAAAGACAGGAGTGTTTGCCATGAACACCGCCGCCATCGAACGTATTGTGGTGCAAGCCACGCCGCAAGACAAAAAAGCCATTGTCGCCAAAGCCAAAAAGCTGGATATTCCCGTCTCGGAACTGATGCGCCGGGCCGCCTTCGCCTACGACAGCAACGCCACCGATGCCGAACTGGGTGCCTTGGCCGATGCCGCGCATGCGGCTGCAGAAAATGCTTGCACCGCCATTGACGATGCGCTGGACTTTATCGAGGCCAGCAACCAGCGCATTGCCGCACTGGAAGCATCTGCGCACAAGGGCGCATGATGGGCGTTACCGACAAGGTGTGGGCGGCGCTCACTTCCATGATCAAGCTGGAAGACAAGGTCAACCGCCAGTCTGAAGCCATGAAGCAACAACAGCAAAAAATTGAAGACCTTACGGCGCGTGTTATCCGTCTTGAGTCGCATCTGGAGCTGTTGACCAGAGCGGCCATGCTTAAACAAATAAAAGGTTAATGTGCCAGCTAGGCCAGACACAACACCCGCTGGAACATTGCCCAAAACAGTGTCCGGCAAAACTGCCCTGCGTTATGCACTGGTCGGCGATGGTGAAAGCCCGCATCTGTTGAAATGGGCGCGGGCATTGCATCCATTGGTGGATGTATGGGTGTGTTCCAGCCGGGATTTTTTGCCGGAACTGGCTGGGCTGGTGCCTGCTGAAAAACGCCTGGCTTTGCAAACCAACCCCGAGCATCGTGGCGGCAATGTGGCGCTGCTCAAACACGTGCCTGCTGTGGGGCGCTGGCTGCGCATGGTGGATGCCGACTGGATCAACCCGCACTACCTCACCTCGCACGGCACGCTGGTGTGGCTGGCCAAACAGGGCTGGGGGTTGCGCGGCAAGGTGCTGGCTTCCGCCTGGGGCAGCGATGTGCTGGTAACGCCGCAGCGCAGCTTTGTGTACCGCAAACTCACACAAGCCATTGTGCGCCAGGCCGACTTGTGTACCAGCGACTCGCAACACATGACGCGCATCATGCAGCAGATGGGTGCGAAACGGATAGAGACATTTCCCTTCGGCCTCGATGCCTTGCCGCCCAAATTCGCACAGGCCAAACAGCCCTGGCTGTTTTACGCCAACCGGGGGCTGGAACCCATTTACCAGCCGTTGCGCGTACTGGCATTTTTCAAGGCGGTAGCAGCGTGGCAACCGCAGGCGCAGATGGTGGTGGCCAACACGGGCAGCCAGTTGCAGGCGATGCAGGATTGGGTAGAACGCGAAGGTCTGGCGCAGCGCGTGCAGTTTGCGGGGCGGCTGTCTGCCAGCGAGCAGGCACAATGGTATGACTGCGCCCAGTGGTACATCAGCCTGCCGCAAAGCGACTCGGTGGCGGTATCAGTACTTGAGGCCATGGCGCATGGCTGCATTCCGCTGTTGAGTGATTTGCCTGCCAACCGCGAGCTGGTGCAGGATGCGGCGCTTGAGCAGGCCAATGGCTGGATCGTGCCTGATGGAGTCGAATCCGAAAACAGTTCAACACCGTTCGCCCTGAGCAAAGTCGAAGGGCATGGAAGGGCAAAACCCTTGCAAGAGGGCTTCGACAGGCTCAGCCCGAACGGATCGGGTGGCAATCGCCAAAATATTTCCCTGAATGACTTTAAGAGTGAAAGCACAACGTTGAGCACCAGCGGCGTGCTGCCCGCCCTGTTGCAGCGGGCGCCAGCCATTGCCGCCCACAACCGCCAGTGGGTGCAACAGCATGGCCTGTTTGCGCCAGCGGTGCAACAACTGGTGCAGAAGCTGCAAGGCATGGCATGAACATTCTCTACCTCAACCACTACGCGGGCAGCCCGCAGCACGGCATGGAGTACCGCCCGTACTACCTGGCGCGGGAATGGGTGCGTGCAGGCCACAGCGTGCGCGTGGTGGCGGCAGACTTCAGCCATGTGCGGGCTACGCAGCCGGATTTGACGGCTTTGCGTGCGAGCAATGCTGCGGGTGCTGGTGAGTTTGCCCTCACCCCCGCCCTCTCCCGCCAGCGGGAGAGGGAGCAGGAGGCTCACGGGGAAATGCAATTAACGTCTGCTGAAAGCGTTGGTGCGCATAGCGATAGTTTGGAGGATGCGGCTGAACTCCCTCTCCCGCGGGCGGGAGAGGGTGGGGGTGAGGGGAGGAAGGCGCGATGCCAGCGTGCTGTGGAGCAGACCATCGACGGCATCA
>JAUNUE010000037.1:0-4611 GCA_030538335.1 Allobrachymonas sp.
TGTCTGATTTGCTGAAAATGGGTGGCAGCCTGCTGGGCGGTCGCCGCTGAGCGGTTTTTCAGCCTCACAAAAAAGCCGGAGTGATGCTCCGGCTTTTTTGTGGCTGCATTGAACTTCCTCAGGCTGGCAAAAAACCCTCAATCGACAGGTACCGTTCGCCCGTGTCGTAGTTGAAACCGATGATGCGCGCGTTGGCGGGCAGATCGGGCAGCTTCTTGGCAATGGCCGCCAGCGTGGCGCCGCTGCTGATGCCAACCAGCAAACCTTCTTTCGCCGCGGCCTGCCGGGCGTAGTCCATCGACTCAGGGCCTTCTACCGTAATGGTGCCGTCGAGCAGGCTGGTATCCAGGTTCTTGGGGATGAAGCCCGCGCCAATGCCCTGGATCGGGTGCGGGCCGGGCTGGCCGCCGCCAATCACGGGGGAAAGCGTTGGCTCCACAGCATAGACCTTGACATTCGGCCATTTGGCCTTGAGCACGCGCGCCACGCCGGTGATGTGCCCGCCCGTGCCTACGCCGGTGATGACTGCATCTACGCCTTCGGGGAAGTCATCGACGATCTCTTTCGCCGTGGTCGAGGCGTGGATCTCGACGTTGGCCGGGTTGTCAAACTGCTGGGGAATCCACGCGCCGGGCGTTTGCGCGGCCAGTTCTTCGGCGCGCGCAATCGCGCCCTTCATGCCTTTTTCCTTGGGCGTCAGGTCGAAAGTGGCGCCATAGGCCAGCATCAGGCGGCGGCGCTCGATGCTCATGCTTTCGGGCATGACCAGCACCAGTTTGTAGCCCTTGACCGCAGCCACCATCGCCAGCCCCACGCCGGTGTTGCCGCTGGTCGGCTCGATGATGGTGGCGCCGGGTTTCAACTGGCCGGATTTTTCAGCCGCCTCGATCATGGCCAGCGCAATGCGGTCCTTGATGCTGCCACCGGGGTTGAAACGCTCGGCCTTGATCCAGACCTCGTGCTGGGGGAACAGGCGGCTGAAACGGATGTGCGGCGTGCGGCCAATGGTGTCGAGTACGGAACTGGCTTTCATGCAGGAGGCTCCTTGCGGGTGGATATAAAGGGTATAGGGTGGATCGAAATCAAGACTGCTGGGCGCATTGTGATGGTTTTTTTATTGCTTTTTGTTATATGGTTCTCTGCCAGTCTGGACGCCGGGTTTTTATTTCCCTTCAAGAACAGGGGTTTTATATTTCTCTCACTGTTTGCCTTTGTTTACCCCGTGTTCGTTGTCGCACATGGTTTACTGCCTGTGTCCCGCAAAGGGGCGTGTTCAAAACGAGGAACAAGGAGAAACCATGCTTCACTTTCAACCCGCCAATTCCCTGCAGCGCAAACTGGCTGCTTGCACTTTGATGGCTCTGGCAGCAGGTGCCACAGGCAGCGCGATGGCATCCAGCCCGGATGCCTGGAAGCAGACCGAAACCGAAATCCGCCAGGCGTGCACCAAAGCCAGTACGCTCAAGCAGGTCAAGCCCGCCGGTGCGATTCTGCATTTTCCTGATGGCAATAACGCCGTTTCGGCGCTGTTGCTGCAAGGCCGCTACCCGCAGCCGCATATGCGCAACAAGCCGGGCAAGGAACTGTGCCTGTTCAACCGCACCACGCGCAGCGCTGTGGTAAGCGAGGCCGACAATATCGCCAAAGTGCCGGTGGTGCGCAAGGGCAAATAAGCAGTTTGAGGCGCAGTTCAGAGTTTTGGCAATTCAATGAATTGCGCAAGGATCATTGCCATGACCAGCGACGCTACCAGCGTCGCTGTCACTACGGCCAATACAGATAACAAGCTGGCACCACCCTGTCGTACTATTTGTGATGCAAGTTGCTCCGCCCCGTCTGGAGCTGTAGTGTTGTTGATTTTGCGCAGTGCATGCGCTTTGTAAAGGTGGTTGCTGAACAGACCGAATAACATGCTAACCGCTGGCCCTGCAAATCTGTACCATGATTCAAGCGTTGCAATGGGTACTCGCATTAACAGCCCCGCGCTTGTCGTCACGAAAGTGATTGCAACGAACACGGCGCAATATACGTACATTTTGCGGTAGGCCATCCAGAGCGGGCCGAGAAAAAAAGCAGCCCAGTTCCAGGAAATGGCTGCATTATTGCGTTCGGCTTCCGCCCATTTGCTGGCATAAAAGCCGTAGTTCTGGCCAACAAATGCCTTGAGCAAAGGCTCGCCCGCTTTCTCAGGCGCGGGCGTGCTGATGCCCGTTGTCTCCTGGGCAGGCAAGGCGTCCACCACCGGCGTTGGCGGCAGCGGGGGCAGCAGATGGGCAGGCACCAGCCCTTCGATCGAGGCAGCCATGACCCAATCGTCCAGCCCCTGGTGCCAGACCAGATCGTCGCGCTGAATCTGCCCTTCCTGCGCCAGTTCGCGCAACTGCGCTTCACTGTACGGGCCGTACTTCTGGTGGTTGGAGGCATACCACCACAAGGGGGCGGCGCTGCTGTTCATGGGGTTCTCCTGTTTGTTCGCAAACGGGTCTGGCGACAATTATTCCCGCCATTGTCCCTCACGGCAATGGCGATGGCGCCATGCGCTGTTGTGCAAAGGGTTAAAGCACACGCTGCACCGCCTGCGGTTTAAAGCCCCATTCCACCGCTTTTCCCTTGCGCCCGCGCGCGCCTGCCGCGTTGTTGAGGCTGCGGATTTCAAGCTGCTCTTCACGCGCCTTGCCGCCGCGCCCGGTGCCGCTGATGCGGATGCTGCGCGTGTAGGCCGCAGCACCCGCCAGCGTGTCTTTGGCGTCGAGCGCCATCAGCATCAGGCCACGGCCGCCGTTGGGCATGGCACGCAGTTCGCTGATGGGGAAGGTAAGCAGGCGCCCGCCCGTGCTGGCGCAGGCCATGTGGGTAGCCTCAGGTATTTCCACACTGCCGTTGCCGCCCGCTACATGCGACGGCGCGCAGATGGCTTCGCCTGCATTGCAGGTGATGAAAGCCTTGCCGGCGCGCTGGCGCGAAACCATATCGCCCACCTGGGCCGTAAAGCCATAGCCGCCACTGCCCGACAGCAGCAGTTGCGCCTGCGCGGAGCCGGCAAAGTAGTGCAGCAGTTGCGTGCTCGGTTCCAGCTCGATCAAGGTCTGCACCGGCTGGCCGTCGCCGCGTGCGCCGGGCAGGTTGGCCACCGGCACGCTGTAGATGCGGCCATTGCTGCCAAAGGCCAGCAGCGTATCGACGGTGCGGCATTCAAAGGTGCCGTACAGCGCGTCGCCGGTCTTGAAGGCAAAGCTTTCGGGGTCGTGCCCGTGGCCGGTGCGGGCGCGCACCCAGCCTTTTTCGCTGATGACCACGGTCACGGGCTCGTCCACCACTTTCACTTCGGCCACGGCGCGCTTTTCTTCCTGGATGAAGGTGCGGCGCGCATCGCCAAACTGTTTGGCGTCGGCCTCGATTTCTTTCACCATCAGGCGCTTCAAGCTGGCCGGGCTGCCGAGAATGTCTTCGAGCTTGCCCTGTTCGGCGCGCAACTCTTTCAGTTCCTGCTCGATCTTGATCGCTTCGAGCCGCGCCAACTGGCGCAGGCGGATGTCGAGAATGTCATCCGCCTGCCGCTCGGTGAGCTTGAAGCGCGCCATCAGCGCGGCTTTGGGTTCGTCGCTTTCGCGGATGATGGCAATCACCTCGTCGATATTGAGCAGCACGATCTGCCGCCCTTCGAGAATGTGGATGCGCTCCAGCACCTTGTCGAGCCGGTGCTGGCTGCGCCGCGTGAGCGTCTGCTGGCGAAACGCAATCCATTCTTCGAGCATCTGGCGCAGGCTTTTTTGCACCGGCTTGCCGTCAATGCCGACCATGGTGAGGTTGATGGGTGCTGATGCCTCCAGGCTCGTGTGTGCCAGCAGGGTGGTGATGAATTCCTGCTGGTCAATGGTGCGCGTTTTGGGTTCCAGCACCAAACGCACGGGCGCGTCTTTGCTCGATTCGTCGCGCACCTCGTCAAGCACCGCCAGCACCGTGGCCTTGAGCTGCAACTGGTCTTGCGTCAGCGCCTTTTTGCCCGCCTTAACTTTCGGGTTGGTCAACTCCTCGATTTCTTCGAGCACTTTTTGCGCGCTGACATTGGGCGGCAGTTCGTTCACCACCAGTTGCCATTGGCCGCGCGCCAGGTCTTCGATGGTCCAGCGGGCGCGCACCTTCAGGCTGCCGCGCCCGGTGCGGTAGGCATCTTGTATGTCTGCTGCGCTGCTGATGATGTGGCCGCCGCCGGGGTAATCTGGCCCCGGCAGGATTGCCAGCAGTTCTTCTTCAGCCAGCTTCGGGTTTTTGAGCAGCGCCACACAGGCATCGGCCACTTCGCGCAGGTTGTGGCTGGGTATTTCGGTCGCCATGCCCACGGCAATGCCGCTGGCGCCGTTGAGCAGCACAAACGGCAGGCGTGCGGGCAGTTGCGCCGGTTCTTCGGTGCTGCCGTCGTAATTGGGTACAAAGTTGACCGTGCCCTGGTCGATTTCATCGAGCAGCAGCGTGGCGATTTTGGCCAGCCGCGCCTCGGTGTAACGCATGGCCGCAGCCCCGTCGCCATCGCGGCTGCCGAAGTTGCCCTGGCCGTCGATCAGCGGGTAGCGCTGCGAAAAATCCTGCGCCATGCGCACCAGCGCATCGTAG
>JAUNUE010000037.1:4621-11732 GCA_030538335.1 Allobrachymonas sp.
GACCCAACACATCGCCCACCACGCGCGCGCTTTTCACCGGCTTGGCGCCGCTGGTGGCGTTGGCGCCCGCAAATGACAGGCCCATGCGCCCCATCGCATATAGGATGCGCCGCTGCACCGGTTTTTGCCCGTCGCACACATCGGGTAGAGCGCGGCCCTTGACCACGCTCAGGGCATATTCAAGGTAGGCGCGCTCGGCGTATTGCGCCAGCGAAGGCGTGCCATCGTCAGGTGGCAGCGGGGAATCAGGGGGAAGGGCGTTGGAAGCAGACATCAATCATCACCAGCAGGTTAGCCAGTGATCATAAACTGACTGATGCGATGCTTCTAGTGTTTGACTTAAGGGCGTGCCGTAGAAACGTCCGCTTGAAGGAATGGTTAGGTTTGCCCTCAGTAAAGGGCGCCGGGCTGCATATGGATGAGCTCGTCTGTGACCTCAATTGCCAAGTATGCCGTTCGGTGATCTGCAAAGTCGGCCTTGTGAACAACCTCGTTCCGGGGCTGAACAAGGTTCTTGGAGATGCCTAGCTTCGGCAACTGTAGGCCGATCTTTTTAGCCAAGTTAAGTCTGCCACCGAGCGTGCGAAACTTGCCCAGCAACTCATCGCCATGCGTGATTCCATCAGTGCTCAGCTTGGCGCAGATGGCACTGGTAAGTGCCACCTCAGCAGCTGCGCCAGCTTCTATGATTGCTTTGCGGAAATCACCCACAGCAAGCGCGCGATAGGCTTCCAGTTGAATTCGATATTCAAGAGGAAGTTCGATTCCAGCAGACGCAAGTTCGCACAGTCTGTTGAACTGCGAAACCTTGAGAAACGTGTCTTCTGAGGGAAACACGATCTGAACTTCGGTTGGTTCTTTGTCCCATGGTCTCTCCGGTTTGTTCTCCGCACTCCAACAGAAAAGGTCGAGATCGTCGATCTTGTTTTGGACTCGAATTTGCTGAATCCGTCGCTGCTTCGTTAACAGTTCAAGATGACACAAAAACAGAGTTCGCCAAGAGTCAAATCCCCGAATAACCCTTGCGCCTTCCTCGGAGACCGAATCCCCTGCAACGTCAAACCGAAGTAGAGCCATCTCAACCTGGCCCGTGCCAGTGGGATAGCTGGTCGGAAAGCCCCACGCAAAAGGTTCGCTGCCTTGCCGCCAAGTTCTTGCCTCCTCAGGAGGAACGAGCGGCGCGTGAAGCGGGTCGTCTGGTAGCTCCGACCAATCAGGCAGTCGAGGGAGTGAGCAGATGCCACCGACCCCGCCAATGAGAATGGGTGCGGTCGCGCCAAGCGTTTCTCTCGCACAGAGTAAGGGCTCGTCGAATGTGAGGAGGCCGAACAGCGTGCGATTTCCGGGCGAAGCTGGTGGAGAAGCGGAGCGTTGCATGGCGAACCTAACGTTGGAGTTAAGCAGCGGCGGAGCCGTCCGCCTTGAACGAGTTGTTAGGCGCCGTCGAGAAGTCTGCGTAGTGCGCGGGTGGCACCAACGCGATAGGCGACAACACCCAAAACGAGCGAGATTGGCACAGCGGCGCCCAGATTAAGCGCCAAGTGCCAACTGAATTGACGGCTAGAAACAGGAACGCCAATGAAAGGAGCAAGCTTGCTTGCAACAGACGAACGAGGCGCTTTGCGCTACTGGAGCTGGTGTAGGCACGCACGACCAGCTCTCGTTCACTTGTAGGTAGTGCATGTAGCTCTGGAATGTTCGGCGCTGAGAAAGGAATGTGCATGTGAGCCTAACGTTCAGTATCCACCAACGCCGCCTTCTTCCAGGCAGCAGCGGCGGCTTCGTGGTCTTGCCGGTCTTCGGCAATGGTGGCCAGTGCGCGCCAGGCGTGGCGTTGCAGCGCGGGTTCGTCGTGCAGGCCGTGGGCGGCCTGGGTGAGCAGGTGTTGCGCCTTGCCCCACAACTGGCGCTGCATGCAGGCCATGCCCATGAGGTATTGCAGGCTGGCCTGGTGCGGGTGGTGCAGGTGCGCCTGCTCGATGCGTTGCAGCCAGTGGGCGTCGACCAATTCGGCGTTGCCGTGCAGAGCGGCAAACAGGGCGCTGCGCTGGTGCGGGGCAAGCTGGGCGGGGTCGGCCGCAAACTGCTCCCACGCGGGCAGCAGCCAGGCGCGTGCGAGTGCGGCATCGCCCTGCAGGGCCAGCAGGCGTTGCGACGCGCGCAGTGCCACATCGGTTTGCTGGCGCTCGGTTTTGTCGAGTTTTTGCCAGATGGTTTGCAGTTGCCCGGCGTCGCAGGCCGAATCCACCATGTCGCTGGCCAGCCGCGTCATCAGCACCTTGCCCGCGGTTTCAGAAAACGCCTTGTGCCGCACCAGCGCACGCCCGGTCTCCAGCGCCAGCGCGGCATGGCCCAATTGGCGCGCAGCCTGCAGCTTGAGGCGCAGCGCCTGGATGCGCCGCCCCGTGCCTTGCGGCAAGGCTTCGAGTTGCTGCAAGGCGTTTTTGGGCTGGTGTTCGTCGAGCAGCCAGCGCGCGGTGCGCAGTTGCAGGCCCTCGCGCGTTTCGGTGGCGGCATCGCCTTTGGCCTGCGCTGCCTCCTGCATGGCGAGTTCCATGGCCTTCAGGCGCTCGGGCGCATCCTGCAGCGCCTGGCTGCCTTGCGCGACCATGAAGTGTGCGAGCGCGCGCAGTTGCATGCGGTAGGGCGGGGGGGCATCGTCGTTGGTGCCTGCTGCAGTGCGGGCAGCGTGCAGGGCTTCGTCGTGGTGCAGCGCCTGTTGCGCGGCCTTGCGGGCGCGGGCAAAGCGCCCGGCCAGGTAGTACGACAGCGCATCGAGCAACTGGGCGTGCATGGCGCGTTCGCGTTGGCGCATGCGCCAGCGCTGGGCCTGGCGCGGCAGGCGGCGCAGCGCCTCGGTTGCGCGCAACAGCACTTGCAGCAGCACGAACAAGGCGATGAATACGATGATGGCAAAGTTCAGCGAAATGTCGATGGCCTTGTCGGGCGGCCAGTACAGCGTGAGCACCGGCTGGTTGCCGCCAGTGAGCAGGGCCAGCCCGACGGCCAGGAAAAACAGCAACAGCAGCCAGAGCAGGGCGCGCACGGTCAGCCCTTTGTCGCCACAGGGGCAGAGGCGGGTGCAGGAGGCGGTACGCTGTGGCTTGCTTGCGTCAGCGCCTTGAGGGTGTTGTCAATGCCGGGCAGCTTGCCCTGCTGAAGCTGCTGCTCAAGCTGGCCCAGCGCGCTGGCCGTGGATGGCACCAGCGGCGCTTTTTCGTCGAAGTATTTGTCGAGCATCTGGCGCGCGGCCTGCAGGTCGTGCGCGGCCATGGAGGTCTGCCCCGCCAGCAGCGCGGCGCGGGCGTTGAGCAGACGCAGGCGCAGTTGTTCGCGCACGAAAAAGCCTTGCTCGGGGCTGATCAAGGCGCTGTCGGCGTTGCCCACGGTGCGCACGCGCACCAGTTGCAGCGCGCCTTCCTTGAGCTGGTTCCACAGGCGCAGCCAGCGTGATTGGCCGGGGTCTGCAAACGGCTTTTTGCCGGGTGGTGTGGACCCCATGTCGGGGCGGTGGTTGCTCAACAAAGGCAAGGTATCGGTGCGTTGCAGCAGGCCGTCAATGCTGTTGGCGAGTTGCGGCAGGTCGATCAGGGTTGCGGCTTTCATTTCGGCCAGATCCTGGTCGATGGCGCGTTGCAAGGGCGCAAGACCGGGCTGAGGCGCACCGGTCAGCAGTTGCTGGGCTTCGGTCAGTGCTTGCAGCAGCGGTTGTGCCTGCCCCGACATTTGCGCCTGCTGGTGCGCAGCGTGGATGCGGGCGCGCAACTCGGCCACCAGCGCCGCTTCGCGCGAAGTGGCCAGGCTTTGCAGCGCGGCGTCGGTGCGGGCGCGCTGCGCGTCGGTGTCGGCCAGGCGTTCTTCCACGAGTGCCAGCTTGATGCGGTTTTGCTCGGCGCGCTCTTGCGAAGATTGCAATTGCTGCGTCAGCTCACGCGTTCGCGTATCGAGCTGCACCACCTGAGACACCATTTGTTGCTGCAATTGCCGCTGACCGTACCAGAACCACCCCGCCAGCAGCAGCGCAACCCCGGCCAGCGCCCAGCCCAAGAGGGGGAGCAGGCGGCTGCCCGGTGCGGCGGGCTGGCTGGCCGTGGCGTGCGACGCCATGCCCAGCGGATCGTCGTCTTCAGCGGGGGCGGGCGGCGCTTGGGACGCAAGCGTGTCCTGTCCCGCTTCGGGCGCGGGCAGGGATTGCTCGGTATCGGGGTGCTCGGTTTCTGCGTTCAGGGGCATGGATTCAATTGTATAGATTGCACCATGCTGTCGGGCAGCGGGCGGCAGGTCAGTACACGGCCAAAGCCCAGTGCGTGTGCTGCATCGGCAATGCGTGGATGGGTGGCGAGCGCCGTCTGCGTGGACCAGTCGTGTGCGGGCAGTAACAGCGGCAAATGCTGAACGGCGAGCCTGCTGCTGAGCAGCCAATGGCTCGGGTGCTGCGCCAATTGCTGTGCCAGTTGGCGTTGCGCCACGCTCCAGTCGGGCAGCGTGCGGCGATATGCGGCGATGCTGTCCACGCCAACGCCTGCTGTCTGCAAGGCGTTGCGCAGCCAGTTGCGGCCACTGCCGCTGTCTGTGGTGGTTGAGTTGGCCGCTGGGTCGGATCCGCGCACATGCAGGATGCGCAAGCCGCACGCACGGCATGCCTGCAATTGCGGCTCCACCAGCGGCCACAAGGCTTCGGAGTCGAATTGTTCGGCGTCCAGCGGGGGGCTGTCAATCAGTTCTGCAGCAACGCCTGCCGCAAGCAAGGCCTGGCGGCTGCCCTGACCAACGACCCAGGCACGGCATGGTTGCTGGTTCCAACGCTGCGCACCGTCGGGGCAGGCGGCAAAAAAATGGGCGATGGCGGCAGGGCTGACAAACATTCCGGCGTGGTAATGCGGCAACTTGCTCCAACACTGCTGCAGGGGCTGGGTGTTTTCAAGCGGGGCGGTTGCGAGTAAAGGCAGGTTGTGTACCTGCCACGCTGCGCCCAGCCTGTGCTGCAAATCGCCGCGCCAGACATCTGCTTGGGGCTGGGGGCGTGTAACGACCAGATGGTGCACCTTGGCTCCAACGGCGGGTGGCGTTGTCATGCGCGGTTTACAGGGCGGGCGTTGTCGTCATCAGCGCCTGCACGCAGCAAGTCTTGCGCTACGGCCTCGCCCAAGGCGGCGGCCTGCGTCGCATTCTGGCAAGGAGCGGTCATGTCTGCCTGCACCAAGGGCGCATCTTGCGGTGCCCAGGCCGCGCGCAGCCGCATGCCTCCTGATGCAGCAAGCTGGGCCGAGGCAGCCAAAGCCACGGAGCACCCGCCGCCCAAGGCGCGGGCCACAGCGCGTTCTGCCGTGACCTGCAAGGTGCTGGGCAGATGTGCCAAAGGTTGCAGCAGGGCGGCTACGTCGTGCCGGGTGCCCAATATTTCAATGCCCAAAGCGCCTTGGGCCGGGGCGGGCAGCATCTCGTCAGGCTCCAGCCACTGGCGGATGCGGTCTTGCAAGCCCAACCGTTGCAGGCCCGCAGCGGCCAGGATCAGGCCGTCGAACTGCCCTTCGTCGAGTTTGCGCAGCCGCGTGTCGAGGTTGCCGCGCACCGGCAGGATATGCAGATCAGGTCGCAAGGCGTGCAGCAAGGCGGCGCGGCGCACGCTGGATGTCCCCACGGTCGCGCCTTCGGGCAGGTCCTGCAGCCGGGCATAGCGTGCCGACACCCAGGCATCGCGCGGGTCGGCGCGCTCGGGCACGCAGGCCAGCGCGAAACCTTCGGGTAGCTCCATGGGCACATCCTTGAGCGAATGCACGGCCAGATCGGCACGCCCGTCTTGCAGCGCCAGTTCCAGCTCCTTGATGAACAGCCCCTTGCCGCCGATCTGCGCCAGCGGCTGGTCAAGCACCCGGTCGCCCTGGGTGGACAAGGGCAGCAGCTCCACGTGGTGCCCTTGGGCTTGCAGCAGCCCCTGTATGTGGCGCGCCTGCCACAGTGCAAGGCGGCTCTGGCGCGTGGCAATGGTCAGGGTGGCGGGCGATGGGGCTGGCATGGAAAATGGCAATAACAAAGGCGTGTCATGCTAGCACGCACCCTTGGACAACGATGTACGTACAAGCATCAGGCGACAAAAAGGCATCAAAAACAAAAAAACAGCCTCGGGTGTTGACGCGAGAATATTTTCAGGTCATAATCCGGGGCTTCGTTCCCTTTGGGGAGCGTTTTCTGCCCAAACATGCGCCGCAAATGGTTTGCGGAGTGCGTGACGGGCCCAAGACTGGTTTGTGGTTGCTCTTTGGGGTGGCTGCAGGTCCAAGTTGGGAATTTGCAAAAATGATCCAAACAGAATCTCGTCTCGAGGTTGCCGACAACACGGGTGCCAAATCCGTGCTGTGCATCAAGGTGCTGGGTGGTTCCAAGCGCCGTTATGCCAGTGTTGGCGACATCATCAAGGTCAGCGTCAAAGAGGCTGCGCCGCGTGGTCGCGTCAAAAAAGGCGAAATCTACAGCGCCGTCGTGGTGCGCACCGCCAAGGGCATCCGCCGTGGCGATGGCTCGCTGATCAAGTTCGACGGCAACGCCGCCGTGCTGCTCAATAACAAGCTGGAGCCGATCGGCACCCGCATCTTCGGCCCCGTGACGCGTGAACTGCGTACCGAGCGCTTCATGAAGATCGTGTCGCTGGCCCCTGAAGTGCTCTAAGGAGTGCCTGAATGAACAAAATCCGCAAGGGCGACCAGGTGATAGTCATCGCCGGTCGCGACAAGGGTAAGCGTGGCGTGGTTGCGCTGCGCAAGGATGAGTCCCGTCTGGTGGTTGATGGCATCAACATGGTCAAGAAGCATGTCAAGCCCAACCCCATGGTGGGTGTGGAGGGGGGTATTGTCGAGAAGGCCATGCCCATCCACCAGTCCAACGTGGCTATTTACAACGCGGCGACCGGCAAGGCCGACCGTGTCAGCATCAAGACCCTGGATGACGGCAAGCGTGTGCGTGTCTACAAGTCCAGTGGCGCAGAAATCAAGGTGGCATGACCATGGCACGTTTGCAACAACATTACCGTGAAAAAGTGGTGGCTGACCTCACCAAGCAATTCGGCTACAAGTCGCCGATGGAGGTGCCGCGCATCACCAAGATCACGCTCAAC
>JAUNUE010000038.1:0-6735 GCA_030538335.1 Allobrachymonas sp.
CAAGGGGCAGGTGCTGGCCGTGTTTGCGGCTGACACCGTCAATGCCGAGGTGCTGCAGGCGCAGGCCAATGTGCTGGCGGCCGAGGCGCAGGCGGCCGATGCACGCTCCAACGCCGAGCGCGCGCGCAGCATCGCCGACACCGGCGCGCTGAGCCGCCAGCAGATCAACCAGATGCAAACCGCCGCCAAAGCCACTGCCGCGCAGGTGCAGGCCGCGCGTGCCGTGCTGCAAATCCAGAAGACGCGGCAAGGTTATACGCGCGTGATTGCGCCAGACGATGGCGTGATTTCCTCGCGCACAGCCACGGTCGGCGCGGTGGTTCCGGCGGGTGCCGAGATGTTCCGTCTGGTGCGCAAGGGGCGGCTGGAGTGGCGCGCCGAGGTGGCGGGCAAAGACCTGCCCGGCGTCAAGCCCGGCCTGCCTGCCACCATCACCACCAGCGCGGGCAGCACCGTAACCGGGCGCGTGCGCAGCGTTTCGCCCACGCTGGATGCGGCCAAGCGCGTCGGCATGGTCTATGTGGATATTGACAACGCACAGCAGCAAGGCGCGCTGGCGGGCATGTATGCCAACGGCTGCATCGAGCTGGGGCAGATGCAGGGCTTGCTGGTGCCGCAGGCCGCGCTGGTTACGCGCGATGGCTTCAACTATGTCTTTGTCGTTGCGCCCGACAACAAGGTGCAGCAGCGCCGCGTGGAAACGGGTGCGCGCTCGGGCGACATGGTGCAGGTGGTGAGCGGGGTGGAAGCGGGTGCGCGCATCGTGCACGATGGCGCGGGCTTTCTCACCGATGGCGATGTGGTCAGGGTGGTGGCTGCGCCTGCTGCGGCAGCGTCTGGCGCAGTATCGGCACCAGCCCCGGCAGCCAGCGCGGCATCGGCTGCGGTCTCGCAGCCCTAAGCGGAGCACAGCGTGAATTTTTCAGCCTATTCGATCCGCAACCCGATCCCGGCGATCCTGCTGTTCATCCTGCTCACGGTGGCGGGTTTGCTGGCCTTCAAGGCCACCCATGTACAGGACTTTCCCGACATGGATTTCCCCATCGTCACGGTCACCGTGGCGCAACCGGGCGCCGCGCCCGCGCAGCTCGAAACGCAGGTGGCGCGCAAGGTCGAAGACACCATCTCTACCGTGACCGGCATCGAGAACATGTACAGCACCGTGATCGACGGCGTGGTCATCACCACGGTGCAGTTCCGCCTGGAAAAAAACCTTACCGATGCAGTGTCTGAAGTGCGCGATGCGGTCTCGCTGATCCGTTCTGACTTGCCGCCCGAAATCCGCGAGCCCATCATCAGCAAGGTCGATATCACGGGCCGCCCGGTATACGTCTACGCCCTGCAACCAGCAGCGGGCAGCGGCTGGGACCAGCAGCAGTTGAGCTGGTTTGTCGACAACACCTTCAACAAGCGCATCATGACCATTGAAGGCGTGGGTCAGGTCAAGCGCATTGGCGGCGTAAGCCGCGAGGTGCAGGTGATTTTGCAGCCCGAGCGCATGCAGGCACTGGGCGTAACGGCGGCTGATATTTCGTCGATGATTGGCTACACGCAACTTGATGCCCCCAGCGGCCGCAGCGATGTGGGTGGCACCGAACAGTCGGTGCGCACGGTCGCCTCTGCCCGCAGCGTGGAAGAACTGGCGGCCCTGCAAATCCCGCTGCCCACGGGCACCATCGTGCGGCTGGGCGATGTGGCCGAGGTGCACGACACCGTGGCCGACCCGCGTGCCGCCGCCATGGTCAACGGCCAGGATGCGGTGCTGGTCGAAATCTACCGCAGCAAGGGCGCGAGCGAACTGAATGTGGCACGCGATGCAAGCGCGGCCATTGCCAAGATGCAGGAGCAGAATCCGGGCGTGCAGATCACCCGCGTGATCGACAACGCCAAAGACATCCAGAACAACTTCGACGGCAGCATGAACCTGCTGTACGAAGGCGCGATTCTTGCCGTGGTGGTGGTGTATTTCTTCCTGCGCGACTGGCGCGCCACCATCGTGGCCGCCTCAGCCTTGCCGCTGTCGATCATCCCGACATTTCTGGGCATTTACCTGTTCGGCTATTCGCTCAACGGCGTCACGCTGCTGTCGCTGTCGCTGGTGATTGGCGTGCTGGTGGACGATGCGATTGTGGAAATTGAAAACATCGCGCGCCATCTGCAAATGGGCAAAACGCCCTACCAGGCCGCGATGGAAGCGGCTGATGAAATCGGCGTGGCGGTACTGGCCACCACCTTCGCATTGGTGGCGGTGTTTTTGCCCACCGCTTTCATGAGTGGCATTGTCGGGCGCGTATTCAAGCAGTTCGGCTGGACGGCGGTGATTTCGGTGCTGGCCTCGCTGGTGGTGGCGCGCCTGCTCACGCCGATGATGTCGGCCTACTTTTTGCGAGCGCACAAGGGCCACGCCATCCCGCAAGAAGACGAAACCGGCGCGCCCGACCTGTCGCGCGACGGCCCGGTGATGCGCTGGTACATGCGTGCCATGCAGTGGTGCGTGCAGCACCGCCTCATCACCATGCTGGCTGCCGCGGCCATGTTCATCGGTTCGCTGGCGCTGGTGCCGTTTCTGGCCAAAGGCTTTGTGCCCGTGGGTGACCGCAGCCAAACGCAGATCAACATCGAATTGCCGCCGGGCAGCACACTGGCGCAAACGCGCGAAGTGGCCGAGCAGGCCCGGCTGGCGCTGGCAGGCGAAGAAGAAATCAAGACCACCATCACTGCGCTGGGCGCGGGTGCCAGTGGCGGCAACCGCATGTCGGCCACGGGCACACCCGAAGTGCGTCGCGCCACGCTCACCATCATCACCACACCCCGGCGCGAGCGCAGCGACACCCTGGTCGAGATCGAAGACCGCATCCGCCACGCCATGACAGCGATTCCCGGCGCGCGCTTTGGCGTGGGCGGCATGGATTCGGGCAGCAAGATGGAAATCATCCTGCTCGGCGACAACGCGCAGACGCTGGCCGAAGTGGCGCGCGAGGCCGAACGCCAGTTGCGCACCATTCCCGGCGTAGGCGGCGTGACCTCCAGCGCGGCCATGGTGCAGCCCGAGATCATCATCCGGCCCGATTACGCCCGCGCGTCTGAGTTGGGCATTACTGCCGCTGCCATTGCCCGCACTGTGCGCGTAGCCACGGCAGGAGACTACGACCAGTTGCTGCCCAAACTCAACCTGCCCGAGCGGCAGGTGCCGATTCGCGTCAAACTGCCCGAAGGGGCGCGCAACAGCATCGAAGCCGTGCGCAGCCTGCAGGTGGCCGCGCGTGGCGGCAGCAGCATGGTGCCGCTTGAATCCATCGCCAGCGTGCAGATAGAAAGCGGCCCCTCGCTGCTGGAGCGCAGCAACCGCAGCCGCAGCATCAAACTCTCGGTGGAACTGGGTGGCCAACCGCTGGGCCAGGTCAGTGAGGCGGCGCATGCGCTGCCGGTGTTCAAGCAACTGCCTCCCGGCGTGCGCCAGTCGGAACAGGGCGACACCGAGCAGATGGGCAAGCTGTTCACCAGCTTTGGTATTGCCATGGTCATCGGCATCTTCTGCGTGTATGCCGTCCTCGTCCTGCTGTTCAAGGACTTCATGCAGCCCATCACCATCCTCGGTGCGCTGCCGCTGTCGATTGGCGGTGCCTTTGTGGCGCTGCTGCTCACCAACAAGGCGCTGTCCATGCCGACCATGATCGGCATGATCATGCTGATGGGCGTGGTCAGCAAAAACTCGATCCTGCTGGTTGATTACGCCATCATGGCGCGCGAACAGGGCAAAAGCCGCCTGCATGCGCTCATGGACGCCTGCCACAAACGCAGCCGCCCCGTCATCATGACCAGCCTCGCCATGGGCGCAGGCATGCTGCCGCTGGCGCTGGGCTGGAGCAAGGGCGATTCCAGCTTCAACCAGCCCATGGCGATTACGGTGATTGGCGGCCTCATCACCTCCACCTTTTTAAGCCTGCTGGTCGTGCCCGCCGCCTTTACCTATGTGGACGACTTCGAGCACTGGTTCAAGCACAAGCTCGGCATTGACAAGGTGCGCGCCGAAGCGGCAGCCGATGCGCAGGCAGAAAGCGCTGCGCACGGGTAGCTTGCTGTTTTTGTCGCGTTATGGCACCGCTGCGGGTGCGTAAAAGATGCGATGAAGTGCAGGCTTCATCGCGCTGGCATCATTCAACTGCATTGGCAGGGGCGTCAACGGGCGGCTCCAGCAGCAGCCCTTCCCACATCCTGATTTCCGGTTTCGCGAGCAGCGACACAATGTCGCGGAACCAGTAGCCACCAATCACCGGGCGTTTGGCAAAAGGCAGGCACACCGCCACGCAAAGGCCGCGCTGGTGCTCGAACAAGACCTTGATGGCGTTGATGGCGGTTTCGGTTTCAATCGGTTCTGTCACTTTTTCGGCAATACCCGCCGCGAGGATGTCTTTGCCATCCATGGCCCGCAGCTTCTGGCACAGATGGGCGCGTATCTCGGCCGGGTCGGTCGATTCAAAATCGTTGTCGGGGCTGATGTGCTGCACCTCTGCGCTGCCGGTAAGCACAGCGGCATGCGGCAGGAAGCTGCCCTTCTGGCGAAGCTGCTCCTTGGAGCGGTCAAACAACGGGCTGACCAAGGCGGTCATGTCGCCCATCAGTTCTTTGTAGAGATCGGGAGAGGTGTTCAATTCGAGGTGTCCGTTATGGGAGAAAAGCGGCGCTGGAAGCCAAAGTTTGGGGAGAACCCGAAGGCGTAGAACGCCTGAATTAAGCCGCGCCGCGAAACGGCATCAGCTTGAATCAATTGTTAGACGTATGTCCCATCATTTAACAGTGCGCAGGGTCTTTACGCCATTGCGATCAACGATGACCACGGAACTGGATTTGACATTGTAGAGAACCTTCTGTGCCTCAGTGGCTTGAAGGTCGCTACCAAGCGCAAGGTCAATCTGATCAGCAATTTCAGATTGAGCGGAGATCCTGCCGTCGTTGTATCCGACGTTGCGATAACTGTCCCGCGTTTGTGGAACGACAATGATCCACGCGACTGCGGTCACTGTTGCAGCGCCTAAAACAAAACCAACCAGGATGTTTCTCATACGTCTAACGCAAGATGTCCAATCATCACTTCTGCGCCTGCACCATCTTCATCGCCGATGCAATCAGCGCAGAAACCTCGGTCATGCTGGAGGGCACAACAAGCGTGGTGGTCGCGTCTTTTGCCACTCTGCCATAGGCTTCTACCGCTTTTTCGGCCACTTTCAGTTGCACGGCCTGCTCGCCGCCGGGTTGGCGGATGGCGGTGGCGACTTGCGCAATGGCCTGCGCGGTGGCGAGTGCCACGGCCTTGATGGATTCGGCCTCGCCCAGCGCGTTGTTGATGGCGGCCTGCTTTTCACCTTCTGAGCGGGCGATGAAAGAGGCACGCTCACCTTCGGCCAGGTTGATCTGCTCCTGCCGCTTGCCCTCGGAGGTGGCGATGACGGCGCGCTTTTCGCGCTCGGCGGTGATCTGCGCCTGCATGGCACGCAAGATTTCTGCGGGTGGCGTCAAGTCCTTGATTTCGTAGCGCAGCACCTTCACGCCCCAGTTCAGCGCGGCTTCGTCAATCGCTTCAACCACCTTGGCGTTGATCATTTCGCGTTCTTCAAAGGTGCGGTCGAGTTCGAGCTTGCCGATCACGCTGCGCAGCGAGGTTTGCGCGAGTTGCGTGATCGCCATGACGAAGTTGCTGGAGCCGTAGCTGGCGCGCATCGGGTCGGTGACCTGAAAGTACAAAATGCCATCGACCTGCAACTGCGTGTTGTCACGCGTGATGCAGATCTGGCTGGGCACATCCATGGGGATTTCTTTCAGGCTGTGCTTGTAGGCGATGCGGTCGATAAACGGAATCACCACCTTGAGGCCGGGGGTGAGCGTGCGGTCGTATTTGCCGAGCCGCTCGACCACCCAGGCCGATTGCTGCGGCACGATCTGGAAGGTCTTGATAACGAAAATGACCACCACGACAAGTATTACCAGCAGGGCTTGTGTCATGTCTTGCTCCTTGAAAGTTGGGAGGGAAAGTCCCGGAAAATCAGATTTTTTCGACCACCAGCCGGTTGGCAACCACCGCACGCACCCGGTGCATGCCCGGTTCGGGCAGCGTGCCCGGAGCCGCTTCGACCGTCCACGGTGCACCGCGGTAGCGCACCTGCGCGGTGCCGTCGGGCAGCCAAGCATCAACCTGCACGGTTTCGCCGATGTCGAGGTTGACGTTGCGGTTGGCCGATGCGTGCGCATCTTTCGGCGCGCGCATGCGCTTGATATGCCAGGCAACGGTGGTCAGCGTGCCCACGATGGCGGCCACAGCGATCTGGCCGTTCACGCCTGCATTCAGATGGGCGGCGATGGCCCCGGCAGCAGCGCCCAGCGCCAGCATCAGCAGATAAAAGGTGCCTGTCAGCAGTTCGGCACCAATCAGGGCCGCCATCACGACCCACCACACGGTTGCGGAATCGACCATACCGGCACCCTCCTTTGCTGCCAATTAAAGCACAGAATTGCTACGGGCTGCAGCGAAACAGAGCCGTTGGTTTTAACGCGGTTTTTTGAGTTGCTGCAGCGCCGCAAAAGGATGCGGTGTGGCGTTTTCTTCGCCGCTGGCATCGCTTGCCTGCACGGGCAGATCGGGCGCGGCGCATGTTTCATGCCGGGGCGCAAGCGGCAGGGCCATGAGCAATTCGTCTTCGACCAGCGCCAGCAGGTCAAACTGCTTGCCATACACCAGCA
>JAUNUE010000038.1:6745-11725 GCA_030538335.1 Allobrachymonas sp.
CGATTTCTTCATCGAGCCGGGCGGCGGTGGTTTCATCGCGCACGAAGCGGAAGGTGCGCTCTACGTGCACGGTTTCTTCCATGGGCTGCAGGCAACGCTGGCATTGCAGGCGCAAGGTAACTTCCGCCTGCAGATCCAGCCAGATTTCGGCGGCGCTGCCTTCGGCCTTGTGCGTGCGGCCCTGCGCGCGCCATGGCAGCGGCGTATCGGCAAACGTTTGCGGGTTGGCTTCGTGCAACCGGGGGAAATCGGCCAGGGGCGTGCGGTCTTCCAGCAGCGCGCCCGCTTCGGCGAACGCCACCACATGCAGGCGGCGCGGGTTGTAATCCTGGGGGGCGGTGGTTTTGTTCTCGCTCATGCCGCCAGTGTAGGCAAAATCGCGGCCTTTGGCGCGCACCTTGCGCGACAATACACCATGCCTGCTGCACACGCCCCTGCTCCCGGCCTGATTCTGGCCTCTACCTCGCGCTATCGGCGCGAATTGCTTGCGCGGCTGCGCCTGCCGTTTGACTGTGTGGCGCCCGAGGTGGACGAGACCCGTTTGCCCAATGAAACCCCGGCTGCCACCGCGCAGCGTCTGGCGCTGGCCAAGGCGCAGGCCGTGGCGCGGCTCTATCCCGATGCGGTGGTGATCGGTTCTGACCAGGTGGCCGACTTGCACGGGCAGCCGCTGGGCAAGCCACACACGCACGAACGGGCATTTGCCCAGTTGCAGCAACAGCGGGGCAACACCGTGCTGTTTCATACGGCGGTGGCCGTGGTGAGGCCTGACACAGGTTTTGCTGCGGTAGAAACAGCCACCATCCGCACACGGTTTTGCAGCATGGATGAAGGCATGAGCGACGCGGCCATCGAGGCGTATTTGCAGGCCGAACAACCCTACGACTGCGCGGGCAGCATCAAAAGCGAGGGGCTGGGCATTGCGCTGATGGCCGCCATCGACAACGACGACCCCACCGCGCTGATCGGCCTGCCGCTGATGCGCACCTGCGCCCTGTTGCGTGCAGCGGGCGTACACATATTATGAAAAAAGGCGCGCTTTACCTCGTGCCCGCGCCGCTGGATTTTGGTTGCGACGCACCGCTGCCGCCTGTGACCGATGTGTTGCCACTGGCGACCCTGCAACACATGGCGCAACTGCCATACTGGGTGTGCGAAAACGCCAAAACCCTGCGTGCCCTGCTCAAGCGGGTGGACGCGGTGCAGCCGTTGGCGCAGCCGCTGCAAAGCCTGCAGATCGCGGAAATTCCCCGCGCCTGGCACAAAAAAGGCGACCATCAGGGCGCGCCCGATATGACCGTGGCTCGTACCTTGCTGGCTCCGGCCCTGCAGGGGCACGACATGGCGCTGGCCAGCGAAGCAGGCATGCCCGCCGTGGCCGACCCCGGCGCCTCGCTGGTGCGGGCCGCGCATTTGCTGGATATTGCCGTGGTGCCGCTGGTCGGGCCGTCTTCCATCTTGCTGGCACTGGCTGCCAGCGGACTGAATGGGCAGAACTTTGCCTTTCACGGCTACTTGCCACAAGACATGGAGGCCCGCGCCAGCCGCCTGCGACAACTGGAACAAACAACTTACGCCAGCGGCGCATCGCAATGGTGGATTGAAACCCCTTACCGCAATACCGCCCTGCTGCACCATGCGCTGCAGGTATTGAAGCCAACTACTTTGTTGTGTGTGGGCAGCGGCCTGACCTTGCCGCAAAGCGATATCCATACCCGCCCGGTGAAAGACTGGCGCGCGATAACACGAGCGAATGGTCTGGAAAAGCTGCCTGCCGTTTTTGGTTTGAGCAGGCCTTGAAAAGGCCATCATGCGCAAAATCAAGGCGCTTCTGGCGTTCGATGCACGCCATAAAGGTTTTGCGTGACGAAGTTTTGTCGGATGCGATCTGAAAAAATGAAAGCAGAATAAAACGCTTGTGCTGTTTTATTGCCTGCAAACCAGAGCATCTGATCGCAAGATTTTAAAACCGCCATGCCTGAAACAACAAACGCCCCGAAAAGAGGCGTTTGTTGTTGGCAAAGTGCCTGCTGATACAGATCAGCAGACTGTATGGGCCATGCTTTATTTGATCAGGTAATCGTCGCGGTTCTTGTCCTGAATCCATCTCGGCGGCTTGCCGCGGCCTGTCCAGGTGTCGCCCGTGGCGGGGTTGCGGTATTTGGGCGCAACCTTGATGCCTGTGGTGCTCTTGCGACGGCCTTTGGCACCGCCAAACAGATCAGCAGCCGTCAACTGGTGCTCGTCAATCAGTTTGCGGCACGCTGCAATGGCTTGTGCCAGTTGCTCCTGGCGCGCTTGGCGGATTTTGTTTTCAAGGGCTTCACGCTCTTGCAGCAGGCTTTGCAATTCGCTCATGCCTATTTCCTTTGTGGTTAATGAATGGGTTAAACAAGTGTGTGCGGTGCTGATTATATAAGCAGCATATTCGCGTTTGCAAGATATGCAGGTCTTCTTTTTGAAAAAATTGCATGAATTGACGCCAAATGACCCACAAGAAGAGAATGGAGCGTGCCAGGTGATGGTCAAAAGGGCAAATCCTGCATGCCGATGATTGGCTTATTGCCTGATAATCGGCATCACAGCGCGCTGCAATCCGCTTCTCTCCTTTATGCAGACTGATATAAAACAGAATGGCCATATATTGCATAGGTGATATCCAGGGCTGCCACGCCGAATGGCAGGTCTTGTTACAGAAGCTGGATTTTTCGCCCAGCCGCGATACCGTGTATGTGCTGGGCGATCTGGTCAACCGCGGGCCGGAGTCTGCCGCAGTGGTGCGCAGTGTGATGACGCTGGAGGGCAGCGCGCATTGCCTGCTGGGCAACCACGACATCCACCTGCTGGCCGTGGCGGCTGGTGTGCGCCCGCTGCATCCACTTGATACGCTGAGCGACCTGCTTGAAGCCCCTGATGCCCCCGCCCTGCTCGACTGGCTGCGCCGCCAGCCTTTGGCGATTTACACGCACCAGTGCCTGATGGTGCATGCGGGCGTGCAGCCCCAATGGGATGTGGCACAAACGCTGGCCTGCGCCGATGAAGTCAGCCAGTTGCTGCGCAGCGCCGATTGGCAGCAACACCTCAAGCTCCTGTTCGGCAACCAGCCCGACCAATGGGACGATGGCCTTAAAGATATGGAGCGCTGGCGCTGCAACCTCAACACCCTGACGCGCCTGCGCATGCTGACCGATGACAGCCGCATGGATTACCGCCACAAGTTGGGGCCGGATACAGCGCCAGCCGGATTGACCGCGTGGTACGACTTTCCCGGCAGGCGCACCGCCAGCACTCTGATCACTTTCGGCCACTGGTCTACGCTGGGGCTGCTGCAACGCCCGCATCTGCTGGGGCTGGATACGGGCTGCGTATGGGGCGGTGCACTGACGGCGGCAGAGATTTTGCCGGATGGACAAGCGGGGCAGATCGTGCAGGTGCCGAGCCAGACCCGTGCGCCGATGGGAGAATAAGGGCTTGGCACGCCCGACTTTTGACAGTGCCCTGCCCGCAGCCGACAATACGGCCCACAACAACAGAGGATTTTCACCATGAAAGACTGGCCCCTGGCCACCCGCACCGGGCGTTCTGACCCCACGGTGCTGCACACCATTTTCAAGCTCACCGAGCAGCCGCACATCATCAGCTTTGCCGGCGGCCTGCCGGCGCCCGAGTCCTTTCCGGTAGAGCCTTTTGTTGCCGCCTACGACAAGGTGATGCGCGACGATCCGCGCGCGGCCCTGCAATACGCGCCCAGCGAGGGCTATGCGCCGCTGCGGCAGTGGATTGCCCAATCGCTGCCCTGGAACGTATCGCCCGAGCAGGTGCTGGTCACCACCGGCGCGCAACAGGCACTTGATCTGGTCGGCAAGGTCTTCATCGACGAGGGCAGCCGCGTGGCGGTGCAAACGCCGACCTACCTGGGCGCCCTGCAGGCATTTGCCGCCTACGGCCCCACGTTTTACAGCGTGCCGCACGACCCTGCCACAGGCGACTTGCAGATCGACCTGCTGGAGCGCGAGCAGTTGCGCCACAACGCCCGCTTTTTTTACCTGATGCCCAGCTTCCAGAACCCGACCGGGCAAACCATGCCCGCCCAACAGCGCGAGCAACTCGCCAAAACCTGCCACGCGCTCGGCCTGCCCCTCATCGAAGACAACGCCTATGTCGAGCTGTGGTTTGACCAGCCGCCCCCACCGCCCGTCAGCAGCCACTATCCCGACAGTTGCCTGTACCTCGGTTCGCTGTCGAAAATGCTCGCGCCCGGCTTGCGGCTCGGCTTCATCGTGGCACCCACCACGGTCTACCCCCATCTGCTGCAGGCCAAGCAGGCCGCGGATCTGAACAGTTCCAGCATCAACCAGCGCGTGGTGTGCGAGGTGCTCAACACCCCCGGTTTTCTCGATACCCACCTGCCGCGCGTGCGCCAGTTTTACAAAGCGCAATGCCAGGCCATGCTCGCAGCGCTGCAGAAATACATGCCCGACAACGTGACGTGGAACACCCCGCGCGGCGGCATGTTCCTGTGGGTGCGCCTGCCCGAAGGGCTGGACAGCGGGGCGCTGCTGCCCAAAGCCATCGAAAACGGCGTGGCCTACGTGCCCGGCGCATCGTGCTACAGCGCCGCCCCCGACGTGCGCACCATGCGCCTGAGCTTTGCCACTTCAACCATTGAGCAGATCGACACCGGCATTGCTGCGCTGGCGCAGACGATCAAGGCGGCACTGGTGCCGCCTGCGACGCAGACTTCTGTTTGAACGCGCAAGCGGGATGCGCAGGCTGGAACCGCCGAAGGCGATTCCAGCGCATATCCCGCTGCCACACCACCCATCCGGCAGAATCTCCTTCGTAGGTTCTGCCCTACGAACCCCGCAACCACCCATTTTGCGTAGCGTGGGTGCTTGCACCCACGCGGCATCTTCACAACGCGTACAAGTAACCATCCCCCGGCAAAGCCGGGGGCTTTCGTTATGTGAGCCGCTCAAA
>JAUNUE010000303.1 GCA_030538335.1 Allobrachymonas sp.
TGCTACAGTTACTTCGTGAGCAGCCGCTTTAGTTTCGTTTGCTTCCTAAGACCCTAATTTATTGTGTAAATATTGACGCGCTATCTGTTTGTTGCTGCCTGCAGGGTGTTGGCCAGCAGCATGGCAATGGTCATGGGGCCTACGCCGCCGGGTACCGGCGTGATGTAACCGGCCACTTCTTTCACGCCTTCAAAATCGACATCGCCGCAGAGCTTGCCCGCGTCGTTGCGGTTCATGCCCACATCGAGCACCGCGGCGCCGGGCTTGACCATGTCGGCGGTAACAAGGTTGCGCCGACCCACCGCAGCCACGATCACATCGGCCTGCAGCGTATGGGCTTTGAGGTCGGGTGTGCGGCTGTGGCAGATGGTGACGGTGGCATCTTGTGCCAGCAGCATCATTGCCATGGGTTTGCCGACGATGTTGCTGCGGCCGATGACCACGGCGTGTTTGCCCTTGAGCGGGTAGTTGATGTGCTCGAGCATTTTCATGCAGCCATAAGGCGTGCAGGGCAAAAAACCCGGCAGGCCGGTCATCAGCGCACCGGCGCTGGCAACGTGAAAGCCGTCTACGTCTTTGGCGGGGCTGATGGCTTCGATCACCTTTTGCGCGTTGATATGCGCAGGCAGGGGCAACTGCACCAATATGCCGTGGATGGAAGGATCGGCATTGAGGCTTTGCACCCGTGCGAGCAAGTCTTCTTCGCTCATGCTGGCATCGTATTGCTCGAGTACCGAATGCATGCCGCAATCGGTGCAGGCCTTGACCTTGTTGCGCACATAGACCTGGCTGGCCGGGTTGTCGCCTACCAGAATGACGGCCAGGCCGGGCGTGATGCCGCTGGCCTTGAGGGTTGCGGTGCGTTGTGCCACTTCGGCACGGACTTCGGCCGCCAGGGCCTTGCCATCGATGATCTGGGCAGTCATATGAAATGTGTGGGTGCGGCTGGAGCGCTTTCGCAGCTTCAGCATGCAGCTTGTGGATTCAGGGTTATTCGGTGCTGGAGCCGAGCGCCACCTTGAGCAAATCGGCCACCGTGTTGGCGCCTACTTTTTCCATGATGTTGGCGCGGTGCGCTTCCACGGTCTTGATGCTGATGTTCAGGTCGTCGGCGATCTGCTTGTTCAGCCGTCCGGCCACGATGCGCTCCAGCACCTGCGATTCGCGATTGGTAAGTTTGGCCAACAGCGATTCGCGCGTGCTGGCTTGCTGGTGGCTGGCAAACGAGGCATGTGCTTTCTCTTGCATGCGCTCCACCAGCGCCACCAGTTCCTGCTCTTCAAACGGCTTCTGGATGAAATCAAGTGCGCCGTTTTTCATGGTCTCTACGGCCATGGGCACGTCGCCGTGCGCGGTAATGAAGACGATGGGCAGCGGGGATTTGCGTTCGATCAGCTTGTCTTGCAGCTCCAGCCCGCTCATGCCATTCATGCGAATGTCCACAAACAGACAGGCGACTTCGCGCGGGTCAAAACGGCTGAGGAAGGTTTCGGGGGAATCAAAGCAGCGCACGCGGTAGCCTTTGCCTTCGAGCAGCCATTGCAGCGAATCGCGCACCGCT
>JAUNUE010000304.1 GCA_030538335.1 Allobrachymonas sp.
TAGGCTGACATTGGATGTCGGGGTATGTCTGTTGTGTTTATCTCCCCCTCTCCCCGGCCCTCTCCCGCAAGGGGAGAGGGGGCGAAAACAGGGCTTCCATCATCACGCGCTGATCAAAAAACGTTCGTGCGGAGGTCTGTCTTGGGCAAGGTAGAAGGTGCCGAAGCACTGCCCTTCGACACGCTCAGGGCGAACGGTTTTCAACTCCGGGTTGCTGTAGTTATAGCTACCGTCGCAGAAGAGACTTCTATAGTCATTCCGAGAAATAATTTGACAAAATCCGCCCGATCTGTTCGGGCTGAGGTCTATCCTGAGCAAGATCGAAGGTATTGAAGCACTGCCCTTCGACAAGCTCAGGGCGAACGGGGTTCCTTTGTCTTCAGGTTTGCCTCTGTTCGCCCGTTACGCATTTCCATGTGTTCCGTGCACGCACCTTCAATGCACGCAACGCTTCCGCGATATCAGGCCCTGATCGCCAAAAAATCACCTGCATTTGCTTCCTCTCCCCTTGCGGGCGAGGGCCGGGGAGAGGGGAAAACCAACACTCCCCTACAAAACGCGCTGCCCCTCGCGCCATACCGCGCGTACCACGGCCTGACGGCGGCCATCAGGTTGCGGCAACAAGCGCATTTGCACCAGGTCGGCGCGCAGGCCTTGCGCGATTTCGCCCCGGTCGTGCAACTGCGTAGCCTGCGCCGGTTTGCGGGTGACCAGTTGCACGGCGGCAGGCAAATCCATGATGCCGTCGTCTTCGAGCCGCACCACGGCGCTGAGCAGGCTGCTGGGAATGTAGTCAGACGAAAGGATGTCGAGCAGGCCCTTGCTGGCAAGCTGCGCTGCGCCCACATTGCCTGAGTGCGAGCCGCCACGCACCACGTTTGGCCCGCCCATCACGGTGAGCATGCCGTGCGCGTGCGCCGCGCGCGCTGCCGCTTCGGTGGTGGGAAATTCCGACACGCGGATGCCTTCGGCGTGCGCCTGCTCCACATGTTCTACCGTGGTGTCGTCGTGGCTGGCCATGGCAATGTCCTGGTCGCGGCAGTACTGCACAAAGTGCGCGCGGTTGGGCACGACGTATTCGGCCTGCAGGCGCTCAGCATGGCGCACCTGGCGCTCGAACTTGTCTTCTGACCAGCCTTTCTTGCCGATGTAGTAGATGCGCGCGTGCTCCAGATTTTCCCACTGGCGCTGGCCGGGCGTATGGTCCATGAGCGACAGCAGCTTGACCTGGCGGTGTCCTTCAAACGGCGTGAACAGCTCGCGTGTGTTGGCGGCGGGCAGTTCGCAGCGCACGTGGATGAAGTGGTCGGCACGCAACATGTTTTGCCCGCTGCAATGGTCAAGCGCCTGCACCATCGGATCCCAGGTGTTGCCGCGCAGGCTGTCGGCCTCGTGGTCGGCATCGCCCACGCCCAGCGCATCAAACACGGTGGTGATGCCTGCGGCGGCAATTTCGGCATCGTGCGCGAGCAATGCGGGTGTTTCAGCCCAGTAGACCTTGGGGCGCGGCATCATGTGGCGTTCGAGGTTGTCGGTGTGGATTTCGACCAGACCGGGGAT
>JAUNUE010000305.1:0-840 GCA_030538335.1 Allobrachymonas sp.
GCCAGCTTCTGCCCTGCCTTGGCACGGTTCCATCTGGCAACCGTTGCCGGTTCCAGCCCAAAGCGTGCCGCAATGCTGGCAATGGTGTCGCCCTTGCGTGCCTTTACGCTGCTGCGCTTGAGTACCACTTGCGGTTCAGGCGGGCGTGGCACCACTTCAGGCGCAAAACTCAGGCCCACGCTGCTGTTGGCAATGGCGCGGGGAATTTCAGCCTCGTGCCCATCCGCCCGCGGCACGAGGATGGTGGAACCGGCGCGAATTTTCATGCGCGGCGGGATGCGGTTGAGGCGGCGCAGCTCGTCTTCGCTGGCGCCGGTTTGCGCAGCGGCCTGCGCCACCGTAACCGTTTCAGCGGGCACCCAGACCGTCCAGCTCGCCAGTTGGCCATTGCCTATGGCCGCCAGATTGCGCCGGAAGGTGCTGATGCTGTTCCACGGCAGCAGGATGTGCGGCGTGACCGAGGCAATGACCAGCGGCTTGTTCATGGCCGGGTTGAGCGCCTTGAAGTCGGCTTCGCTGATGCCTGCGAGTTGCGCCGCAATCGCCACATCCATATCGCGGTTGATGGCAACCTTGTCGAAATACGGATGATCAGGCACCTCCGGCAGGCGGGTGTTGAAGGTAGACGGGTTGCGCACAATGTTCTTGATGGCCTGCAGCTTGGGCACATATTCGCGCGTTTCGTTGGGCATGCGCAAGTCGTCGTAGCGCGTGCCCAGGCCTGCTGCCTGGTTGCGCGCAATGGCGCGCTGCACATTGCCCTCGCCCCAGTTGTAGGCCGCCAGCGCCAGATGCCAGTCGCCAAACATGGTGTAGAGCCGTTGCAGGTAATCCAGCGCT
>JAUNUE010000305.1:850-1560 GCA_030538335.1 Allobrachymonas sp.
GGCGGTCATCGCGGAAGGCGTTTTGCGTGAGCGCGTAGTGCCGCCCCGTGCTGGGGATGAACTGCCACATGCCCGCGGCCTTGGCGCTGCTCACCGCCTGCGGGTTGAAGGCGCTCTCGACAAAAGGCAGCAGCGCCAGCTCAGTCGGCATGCGGCGGCGTTCGAGTTCTTCGACCACATGGAACAGGTACTTGTTGGAGCGCCCGATCATGCGTTGCAGGTAGTCGGGCCGCTGGCTGTAATACGCCTCCTTGTCAAGCACGGTGCTGTTGACCAGATCCGGCATGGCAAAGCCACGGCGCACGCGGTGCCACAGATTGTCAGGTGCCGTAATGCCCTGCCTGGACAGGGAGTCGGGCTGGCGCAAACCGACAGCAGATGATGTACCACCGGGGCTGGCACAGCCGGCCAGAAACGCCAGCATCAGGCTGGCCAGCATGCAACGCACGGCAGACGGGGTTCGGAACGGGAAATACATCATGGCGCAAGACGCGCTGCCAGATTGGCTACTTGACAAGACAACAGGCAGGCACAGAGAGGGTCAAAATACATCTTTCCAGGCACGCAGGGCAGCCAACACATCTACAGGCGTTTCTGCCGTTGCATCACGCTGTTGGGCCGCAACCCGTACAGCGGCCTCTGAAGTGCGCAAAAAAGGGTTTACGGCTTTTTCGCAGGCAAGGGTCGAAGGCAAAGTAGGCAAATCGTTC
>JAUNUE010000039.1:0-5091 GCA_030538335.1 Allobrachymonas sp.
CGTACCGACAAAAACCAGCCACCGGGAGAAGTACGCTTCATCGGTGGGCAGTGGCGCAGCCGCAAGCTGCCAGTAGCACAAGGGCCAACCGTGCCCGAAGGCCTGCGTCCCACGCCCGATCGTGTGCGCGAAACCCTGTTCAACTGGCTTGGGCAGGATCTGGGCGGCTGGCATTGTGTGGATGTGTGTGCGGGCACGGGCGCGCTGGGGTTTGAGGCCGCATCGCGCGGGGCTGTGCAGGTTTTCATGGTCGAGCAGCACGCGGCTCTGGTCAAGCAACTGCGCGCCAACCAGCAACGGCTGGATGCCCAGGCTGTGCAGGTGGTGGCAGGCGATGGCCTGGCATTCTTGCGTGAGCAGGCAGCGCGTGCACCGGGCAGTGTGGATGTGGTGTTTTTTGACCCGCCTTTTGACAGCACCCTGTATGCTGCAGCCCTGGAGTCCGCCAAAACCTTGCTCACGCCAGAAGGATGCTTCTATCTGGAGTCCGCACGCGAATGGCCTGCAGAAGAATTGGCCGCATTGGGGTGGGAGCGTTGGCGTTATTTGAGGGCAGGCGCGGTACACGCGCATCTGCTGCGCCCTTTGGCCTGACAAGGATCGAGACATGGATACAAAAAACGAAACAGGCAAAACGGCACCGTTCATTGCGGTGTACCCCGGCACCTTCGACCCCATCACACTGGGCCACGAAGATGTGGTGCGCCGTGCCGCACAGTTGTTTGACCAGTTGATTGTTGCCGTGGCCGAAGGCCACCACAAAAAACCGCTGTTCACGCTGGCGGAACGTGTGGCAATGGTCGAGCAATCGGTAGCGAAATACGGCAATGTGCGGGTGGAAAGCTATGGTGGCCTGATGCGCAACTTTGTCGTCAAATGCGGCGCCAAGGCCATGGTGCGCGGCCTGCGCGCGGTCAGCGACTTTGATTACGAATTTCAACTGGCAGGCATGAACCGCCGCCTGATGCCCGATGTGGAAACGGTCTTCCTCACGCCGGGCGACCAGTACCAGTTCATCAGTAGCAGCTTTGTGCGTGAAATTGCTCTGCTGGGCGGCAAGGTCGATGAGTTTGTCGCGCCGCAGGTGCTGGAGCAACTGCAGAAAAAGGTGAAAGAGGCAGGTTCTGCATCAGGAACATGAATTCACTGTTCATTTTCAGTCAGTTCTCATGTTTCTATCTGTTCTCCCTGACCCAATCGACCTCGCTCATGACAGGTTTTTTGAAGGGTATAAAAGCTTGCGTTTGGGCTTCGACAGGCTCAGCCCGAACGGCTCAAAAATCGTTGTTTGATTTTTTGAAGAGCCGAAAAATGCCCTGTTTCTGCAGAAAATCCGTTCTTCGGCCAGCTCAAACAAAAAGCCGCATTGCGGGCTTTTTGTGGGCGATGAATACAGGCATCAATGCAAATGCCGTGGCTTGTTGCGCCCGCTCGGGCGGTGGCCGCTGCTGCCACCGGGCGTGTTGCCCTTGGGTGGTTTGCCGAGTTCAAGTGATTGCACCAGCGCGTCAAAGCGCTGCGTGAACAGCTTGTCGATTTCGTGCACCACGCCGCCGAGTTCGGCAGGGTCGAAGTGGCGCTCCATCATGTTGGTCACGTCGCGCACCAGCAGGTCGCGCTGCACCTGCATGATGGCTGCAGGCGTGGGACCGACAAACACCACCATGAAATCGTCGCGTGATTCTTCTTCACGGTCGGCGTCACCGCCTTCTTCATCGTATTCGGCATCGTAGAACGTTACCTCGATCGGTGCGCCGGTGCTGGCGAGTTCGTTGAGGTTCATGCACATCTCGTCGATGTTCTGGCGGAAGTCTTCGCCGCCGCGTACCGTCCAGCAGATGCGCAGCAGGTTCTGCCGCGCGTCGTACTGGATGCCCGGTTCCTCGTCGTAGCTGCTGATGCTGCCGTCCTGTAGCGATTTGGCGCCCGCGTACTGCCACAGGGGCTTCAAGGCTTCCTGCACGTCTTGTTGCTTGACCTCGGGGTGCAGGGAAATTTCCCCGTGCACGTGAATTTCAAAAGGAGGCTCGTAATGTGCCATGCGTGTTCTCTGTTATCAAAAATACTGCCAATAGGATACGCTTTGCCAAGCCGTCCATCTCTACATGCCTCCACACTACCACATTGCAGCGGGGTTGGGGCAAGCGCGTGTGATCTGCAGTGTAACCCCGGCGATGTTTTCTCGTCTTTTCTTGTTGATACGTGGTATGTATAGCGCACCCACCGCCTTGTACCGGCCCGCATCGGGCAGAAACGCGCGGTATGGCCTAAAATGGCAAAAGTTCCTTCGATGCAGGATTGCGTCTGGCAATAGCGCATTCCGGCTCCATATAGACCTATAGAGTAAGAACGGGAAAGGCACGCCGGTTATGACACCGCGAACTACGCGCTTGGCAGCCTGGGTTTCTGCAACCGTGCAGAAGCCCGGCCGCGCATAGCCTCGCAGGCAGGCGGGACGCAACAGAAGAACGCGCCCACAGCCTATAGATAGCTAGCGCGGCCCGGACCGCGCTTTTTTATTCGTCGGCCCAGATCGCGCTTTTTGTTTTTCAAGTACTGAACTTTTTTCACCATGATCCAGATTACCCTTCCTGATGGTTCCCAGCGCCAGTTTGAGCAGCCCGGCGTAACGGTGGGCGAAGTGGCCGCCAGCATTGGCGCAGGTCTTGCCAAGGCTGCGCTGGGCGGCAAGCTCGGGCAGGGCGACGCTGCCAGGCTGGTGGATACCAGCTACACCATCACCACCGACACGTCCTTGTCCATCGTCACGGCCAAAGACGTTGATGGGCTGGATATGTTGCGCCACTCCACCGCGCACCTGATGGCGTATGCGGTGAAGGAGTTGTTCCCCGATGCGCAGGTCACGATCGGCCCGGTGATTGAAAACGGCTTCTACTACGACTTCAGCTACAAACGCCCGTTCACACCTGAAGACCTGGTCGCCATCGAAAAAAAGATGGGCGAACTGGCAGCGCTGGATGAGCCTGTGGTACGCCGCGTGCTGCCGCGTGACGAGGCGGTGGCCTATTTCAAAGGCATTGGCGAAGACTACAAGGCCGAGATCATTGCCAGCATCCCGGTCAACGAAGAGGTATCGCTGTACCGCGAGGGCAAGTTTGAAGACCTGTGCCGTGGCCCGCACGTGCCCAGCACCGGCAAGCTCAAGCATTTCAAGCTGATGAAAGTGGCCGGTGCCTACTGGCGCGGCGACCACCGCAACGAGATGCTGCAGCGTATCTACGGCACGGCCTGGGCCAGCAAAGATGAGTTGCAACAATACCTGCACATGCTTGAAGAGGCCGAAAAGCGCGACCACCGCAAGCTGGGCAAAGAGCTGGATCTGTTTCACATCGACGAGCATTCACCGGGCACCGTGTTTTGGCACCCCAAGGGCTGGACGCTGTGGCAAGAGGTGGAACAGTACATGCGCCGTGTGTATCGCGACAACGGCTACCACGAGGTCAAAGGCCCGCAGTTGCTGGACAAAACGCTGTGGGAAAAAACCGGGCACTGGGACAAGTACCGCGACAACATGTTCACTACCGAGAGTGAAAAGCGTGACTACGCGCTCAAGCCGATGAACTGCCCCGGCCACATCCTGATCTTCAAGCAGGGCGTGAAAAGCTACCGCGACCTGCCGCTGCGCTACGGTGAATTCGGCGCCTGCCACCGCAACGAGCCGACGGGCGGCCTGCACGGCATCATGCGCGTGCGCGCCTTCACGCAGGACGACGGCCACATTTTCTGCACCGAAGACCAAATCAAATCTGAATGTGTGGCCTTCACGACCTTGTTACAGAAAGTGTATAAGGATTTTGGTTTTGACCAAATCATCTACAAAGTCGCCACACGCCCTGAAAAACGCATCGGAACAGATGAATATTGGGACAAGACCGAAAAGATGCTTATGGATAGCCTACGCGAATCGGGATGCGATTTTCAAATATCGGAGGGGGACGGGGCTTTTTACGCACCAAAAATTGAATACACCTTGAAAGATGCCATTGGCCGCGAATGGCAAGTGGGCACCATCCAGATCGATCACAACATGCCTGAAAGGCTCGACGCCGAATACGTGGGCGAAGACGGCGCACGGCATCGCCCCGTGATGCTGCACCGCGCCATCGTCGGCAGCATGGAGCGCTTCATCGGCATCCTGATCGAAGAGCACGCAGGCGCCTTGCCCGCCTGGCTCGCGCCCGAGCAGGTGGTGGTGCTCAACATCACCGATGCACAGGCCGAATATGCCCAAAACGTGGCGCAAACGTTGCAGAATCAAGGCTTTAGGGCCATTACAGACCTTGCCAACGACAAAATAACCTATAAAATACGCTCCCACGCCACGCGCAAGCTGCCCTACCTCCTCGTCGTAGGCGACAAGGAGAAGGACAACGGCACGGTGGCTGTGCGCGCCCGGGGCAACCAGGATTTGGGCGTCATGCCTTTGCAGCAGTTTGCTGAACTGTTGCGCAAGGAGGTTGACACCAAGTCCGACGTGCAAAAAGGCGCATGACACAGCCCGTGCATGTACCCCCTCGTGGTTGCGCGCGGAAAAGCCTCATTTTTTCGGGTGTGCCCCGAGTCTGCCAAGGCAGGCACGGTGCATGCCTTTTGTGGCAGTGACACTGCCCGTTGGCCCATGTGCTGAACGGGTATGTACCTGCTGTTTGTTGAACGTAGATAAAGGAAGAAGCCATCGCTACCGAAATTCGTGACCGCCGCAAGCGTGAAGAGCGCAAGCACCGTTTGAACCGTGAAATCACCGCGTCTGAAGTGCGCCTCTCTGGCCCCGAGAACGAGCCGATGGGCATTGTCCCGATCCAGGAAGCCCTGCGTCTGGCGGGCGAAATGGATGTGGATCTGGTGGAAATTGCCGCCACAGCCAATCCGCCCGTGTGCCGCCTGATGGACTACGGCAAGTTCAAATACCAGGAACAGAAAAAAGCCGCCGAGGCCAAGGCCAAGCAGAAGGTGATTGATGTCAAGGAAGTGAAATTCCGCCCCGGTACCGACGACGGTGACTACAACATCAAGATGCGCAACATCCGCCGCTTTCTCGAAGAGGGCGACAAATGTAAAATCACGCTCCGC
>JAUNUE010000039.1:5101-11685 GCA_030538335.1 Allobrachymonas sp.
GCTTCCGTGGCCGCGAGATCACGCACCAGGAACTGGGCATGGCGCTTCTGCAGCGGATCCGCGACGAATTGGGCGACAGCATCATTGTCGAGCAGTTTCCCAAGCTCGAAGGTCGACAGATGATCATGATGATTGCTCCGGGGCGCAAAAAACCGGTTGCAACGAAGGAAAAAGCAGCAACTTCGGCCCCGGCGGCCGAGGTTGCGACTGCCGCCGAAGGCGGCGACAGCCAGGACTGATTGCCGGTTCTGGTTGTGGAAGGGCAGGGCTGGCTTGATTGCCAGCCAGCATTGCAGCCTTTGGGGCTGCAAACAAGTGGCTCGGGGCCAGCAAGTGGATGCCGGTTGGCATTCCGCCTCACGAGCACAATGAAGAAGAGGAGCATGCAAATGCCCAAGATGAAAACCAAGAGCAGCGCGAAGAAACGTTTTCGCGTCCGTCCGGGTGGCACCGTCAAACGGGGCCAAGCCTTCAAACGTCACATCCTGACCAAGAAGACCACCAAGAACAAGCGCCATCTGCGCGGAGCTGTGAGCGTGCATGAGTCTGATCTCGTGCATATCGCCCGCATGATGCCGCTGGCTGGCCTGTAAACCCACGGACAAGGAGAAAGAACCATGCCTCGCGTCAAACGTGGTGTTACCGCACACGCCCGTCACAAGAAAATCCTGAAACTCGCCAAAGGCTTCCGCGGCCGCCGTGGCAACGTCTTCCGCGTTGCCAAGCAGGCCGTCATGAAGGCAGGCCAGTACGCCTACCGCGACCGCCGCACCAAAAAGCGCGTTTTCCGCCAACTGTGGATTGCGCGTATCAATGCGGCAGCACGCGCCAACGGCCTGAGCTACAGCCAGTTCATCAATGGCCTGAACAAGGCGGCCATTGGCCTCGACCGCAAGGTGCTGGCTGATATCGCCGTGCACGACGAAGCGGCTTTTGCCAGCATCGTCAAGCAGGTCAAGGACAAGCTGGCAACGGCCTGATCTGGCACTGCGGGTGATCCGTGTAGTTCTGGATTGCCCGGTGTTTTCGAGGAGCCAGCGCCGTAAGGTGCTGGCTTTTTTGCTTTTTGCGCTTCCACAGAGTGAATGCCCAACCATCCCATGGCGGTGGCAAAATCCTGCGGCAACCGTGCTGTAAGCCAACTGGCGCTTCAAACCCTTACACTTGACCAAAAAATACCGCATCTGAAGGCTTTTGCGTTTTTTGCGCAACTTCTGTGGCCTCTGCGTCCTGTTCCCGTATTCAAGCACTCATGAAAACCATGACCGATCTGGACACCCTCGTCACCCAGGCCCGCGAACAATTCGCACAAGCCCCCACCCCCAACGACCTGGAAAACGCCAAGGCGCGCTTTTTGGGCAAGGCCGGGCACATCACCGAGCTGATGAAGGGCATGGGTGCCTTGTCGGTGGAAGAAAAGAAAACCCGTGGCGCCGCCATCAACCAGGCAAAACAGGCGATTGAAGCCGCGCTGGCCGGGCGCCGCCAGCAACTGGCGCAAGCCGAACTCAACGCCCAGTTGCAGGCCGAGGCACTTGATGTGACCTTGCCGGGCCGCAGCCGCGGTCTGGGCGGCCTGCACCCGGTGGCGCTGGCCTGGGAGCGTATCGAGCAGATTTTTGCCAGCATGGGTTTTGACGTGGGCGATGGGCCCGAGATCGAGAATGATTGGTTCAACTTCACCGCGCTGAACAACCCGCCCAACCACCCAGCGCGCTCCATGCAAGACACCTTTTACGTCGACATGAACGACAAAGACGGTCACCCTTACTGTTTGCGCACGCACACCAGCCCGATGCAGATCCGCTACGCCACGGCGCACGCCAAACACCATATCGCACGGGTAAAGGCAGCGGGCGAGCTTGGGGAGAACATCCCTTTCCCCGAAATACGCGTTATCGTGCCGGGACGCACCTACCGGGTGGACAGCGACGCCACTCACTCGCCCATGTTCCACCAGTTTGAGGGCCTGTGGTTGGGCGAAAACGTGAGCTTCAAAGACCTCAAGGTCACCTACCTGAATTTCTGCAAGGCGTTTTTTGAAACGGATGATTTGGTCATGCGCTTTCGGCCCAGCTACTTCCCGTTCACCGAACCCAGCGCTGAAATCGACATCCAGTTCGCCAGCGGCCCGCTTGCAGGCAAATGGCTTGAAGTATCCGGCAGCGGCCAGGTGCACCCCACCGTGGTGCGCAATATGGGGCTGGACCCCGAAAAAGTCATTGGCTTTGCCTTTGGCAGCGGCATAGACCGGCTGGCCATGCTGCGCTATGGCGTAAACGACCTGCGGCTGTTTTTTGATGGCGATGTGCGGTTTTTGTCGCAATTCCGGTGAGATGCGGATGCGGGTTCAGGAACGCAGAGGGCGCAGAGATTACGCAGAGGACGCAGAAGAATTTTGTAGGGTGGGCATTTATGCCCACGCGGATGCTCCGTTCAACCCAGCCTACGGTTCTGGAGAAACAGTACGATGATTAAAACCAAAAAACCAGATGCTGAAATGCAGCAATTTATGGATGACCTGGAGAAATCCATCCGTCAGGCTAAACGTGGCGAATATGCTGTTGTGCATACGCCTGAGCAAATCATGGCGTGGCGTAAGGCTGGTCGTTCTGTGGGCAGGTTTGCTGTTGGGTTTCGCTGACGCGAGTCCAGCCTACAGATTTATTATTTAATTTTGTATTTTTCTGCGTCCTCTGCGTAATCTCTGCGCCATCTGCGTTCCTGCCCCCGTATTTCTGAACCCGAATTATTATCACCATGCAATTTCCCGAAAGTTGGCTCCGCGAATTCTGTAACCCGCCCCTGTCCACGCAGCAGGTGGCTGATGCCTTGACGATGGCGGGTCTGGAGGTGGAAGAACTCCAGCCCACTGCGCCGCCGTTTACCAAGGTGGTGGTAGGTGAAGTTAAAACTTGCGAACAGCACCCCGATGCCGACCGCCTGCGTGTGTGCCAGGTTGATGCAGGTACGGGCGGCTTGTTGCAGATCGTTTGCGGTGCGCCCAATGCGCGTGTGGGCATCAAGGTGCCGTGTGCCTTGGTGGGCGCGGAATTGCCGCCGGGTGAAGACGGCAAGCCCTTCAAAATCAAGGTCGGCAAGCTGCGCGGGGTGGAAAGCCACGGCATGCTGTGTTCCGAACGTGAGTTGAAGTTGTCGGAAGACCACGGCGGGCTGCTGGAATTGCCGCCAGATGCGCCAGTGGGGCAGGACATCCGTGAGTACCTCAAGCTCGATGACATGCTGTTCACACTCAAGCTCACGCCGAACCTGGGCCACAACCTCAGCGTGTATGGCGTGGCGCGTGAATTGGCCGCCATTACCGGCGCGCCTCTGGTCACGCCTGCCATTGCGCCGGTACCAAGCACCACCGATGCGGTGTTGCCGGTGAAAATTTCTGCGCCTGATCTGTGTGGCCGCTTTTCGGGGCGGTTGGTGAAAAACGTCAACACCCAGGCGCAGACGCCGCGCTGGATGGTGGATCGCCTCGCGCGTTGCGGCCAGCGCAGCGTGGCGCCGCTGGTGGATATTTCCAACTACGTGATGTTCGAATACGGCCGCCCCACGCATATTTTTGACGCCGACAAAATCCACGGCGGCCTGGATGTGCGCTGGGCCAAAAAGGGCGAAAGTCTCAAACTGCTGAGCGGCAACACGATCACGCTCGATGAAACCGTGGGCATCATCGCCGACGATGTGCAGGTGGAGTCGCTGGCCGGCATCATGGGTGGTGACGCTACTGCCGTGAGCGACGCCACACAGAACATCTATATCGAAGCTGCTTTCTGGTGGCCCGATGCGGTGGCCGGACGGTCGCGCCGTTTCAACTTTTCCACCGATGCGGGGCACCGTTTTGAGCGCGGGGTCGATCCTTCGCTGACGGTGGCGCATATCGAACGCATCACGCAACTGGTGCTGGATATTTGCGGCACTGCGGATACGCAGATCGGCCCGATCGACGACCAGCAGCCCAACATGCCGCAACGCCCGCCTGTGGCCTTGCGCGTGGCGCGTGCGGCCAAGGTGATCGGCATGCCGGTGACCGAAGCGCAGTGCCTTGATGTGTTCCAACGTCTGGGCTTGCCTGCCGTTTCCAACGGTGCGGGTAACGATGCGGTGATCACCGTTACGCCGCCTGCTTACCGTTTTGACCTGACCATTGAAGAAGATCTGATCGAAGAGGTCATCCGCATCATCGGTCTGGACAAGTTGCCCGAAACGGCACCGCTGGCACCGATTTCGCCGCAGGCGCGCAGGGAAACCAACCGTGGGCGTTTTGCCGTGCGCCACGCGCTGGCGCGGCTCGGCTACCAGGAAACCATCAACTTCAGCTTTGTGCCGGATGCGTGGGAAAAAGAACTCACCACCAATGCCGATCCGATCAAGCTGCTCAACCCCATTGCCAGCGACATGAACGTGATGCGTTCTTCGCTGCTCGGTTCGCTGCTGGCTGTGCTGAAGCGCAACCTTGATCGCAAGGCCAGCCGCGTGCGCGTGTTCGAGGTGGGGCGTGTGTTCCAGCGCGACCACGAGGTGGCGACCAGCGAAAGCGCCGTGGCGGGCATCCACCAACCCATGCAAGTGGCCGGCTTGGCCTATGGCCCGGTCGTGCCCGTGCAATGGGGGGCAAAAGAGCAGGGTGTTGATTTCTACGATGTGAAGGCCGATGTCGAGGCGCTGCTGGCGCCGCAAACCGCCACGTTCGAAGCGGCAGAACACCCCGCGCTGCATCCGGGCCGTTGCGCCCGCATCAGCGTGGGTGGCAAGCCCATCGGCTTTATCGGCGAGCTGCACCCACAGTGGCGGCAGAGCTGGGAATTGCCCAAAGCCCCGGTGCTGTTTGAACTGGACTTTGACGCCGTGCTGCACCGCCCCTTGCCGCGACACGCCAGCTTGTCCAAATTCCAGCCGGTGGAGCGCGACGTGGCCGTGATCGTGAAAGACGGTGTGCGCCACGATGCACTGGTGGCGGCAGCGCGTGCTGCCGATACGCAGGGTTTGCTGCAGCAGGTAACGGTGTTCGATATTTTCCGTGCGGATGCCAAAGCGCCCCAAAGTGCGGCGTGGCTGGCTGCCGACGAAAAAAGCGTGGCCCTGCGCCTGGTCTTCCAGGGCAGGGAAGCAGCCTTGCAGGAGGAGCAGATCGAGTCTGCACGCCAGGCCGTGATTGCGGCATTGGCGCACAAGGTAGGTGCGCGGCTGCGTGCCTGAGCGGGAATATTTTTGATATTTATCATCTGCTTACGTTCTTTTGGTACCATAGCTCCATGATTGCTCTTGACTCTCTGCAGACCCCCACCTTGACCAAGGCGCAACTGGCCGATACGCTGTTCGAGCAGATCGGCCTGAACAAG
Source organism: Allobrachymonas sp. (assembly GCA_030538335.1). Taxonomy (GTDB): domain Bacteria; phylum Pseudomonadota; class Gammaproteobacteria; order Burkholderiales; family Burkholderiaceae_C; genus Brachymonas. The sequence goes on from JAUNUE010000039.1 coordinate 10,456, forward strand.
CGCGAGGCCAAGGACATGGTCGATGCCTTTTTTGACTGCATGGTGCAGGAGCTGGTTGGCGGCAACGACGTGAAACTGTCGGGTTTTGGCAACTTCCAGTTGCGCTCCAAATCGCCCCGGCCCGGCCGCAACCCGCGCACCGGCGAGATGATCGCCATTGACGCCCGCCGCGTCGTCACCTTTCACGCCAGCAACAAGCTCAAGGATGTGGTGCAAAGCGGCAATGTGGCGGATATGCAGTCGTCCACGGACGATATCTGATTACATCTATCCGCAAATCCTCATTGCCGAGCGCTGTATTGCGTCGCCGTATTTTTTGGAGTGCAGCTCTTCTTTTGGTGCTCGCATGGGGCTTCTTTCTGCTTCCGAGGATACGCGAATTTATCTCTGTAGACGCCTGTCTGGACGCGGGCGGTCGTTGGTCAAGAGCAGAGTCGCGCTGCCTCCACCACTGAGGCCTTGGTGTTGCAGTGCAGCGCCAATAACCCACTGAATCAGTACGAAATAGCCCATAACAAGCAGGCTTGCTTTATGCTGATACGTTCTTGAAGCATCGCATGCGTTAAACCTCGCAAACCTTTGCCAGATAGGGGTTTTTGCTGCTATATTCGACCTTCCATTTTTCGTATTTGTTGACCGTGGCGCTTTTGCCTCCCATCCCTGCCAAGCGTTACTTCACGATCGGTGAGGTGGCGGAGTTGTGCGCGGTCAAGCCCCACGTGCTGCGTTATTGGGAGCAGGAGTTCACCCAGCTCAACCCGATGAAGCGGCGCGGCAACCGCCGTTATTACCAGCACCACGAGGTGCTGATGGTGCGCCGCATCCGCGACCTGCTGTACGAGCAGGGCTTTACCATCAGTGGCGCGCGTGCGCAGCTCGAAAACGGCAAGATGGTGGCGGAAGAGGCGCCTTCAGAAGCCCTTGCAGCCCAAAATATGGCTGCTTCCAGCGCCGCAGCAACCATTCCTGTAGCCAAACTGACCGATGGCACTGCGCTGGATATGATGGCCCTGAGGCAGGAGCTTGAGGCCATCCGCATCTTTTTGAGCTGAAATTTTCAGCGTACACCAAAGAAAAAGGCTGATCCAGTATGGATCAGCTTTTTTGATGATGGTCGGCGTGGCGGGATTCAAAGAATGGCGTCTGAGCGCATTAAACGCTTGGCCTTGTGTTTAGATAACCAAAAGTTGCCCCCAAAGTTGCCCCCCCGTCTACCATTTTCGCGGCGCC
>JAUNUE010000306.1 GCA_030538335.1 Allobrachymonas sp.
GCCAGGTGTGTCGGGTTGGCAGACAAATCTGCCGGGCCACCCGCAAAGCAGCCCACCAGATCAGGCACCGCATCCAGCAGACCTTTGCCGCCGGGTTGCTGCTCTTGTTGCACAAAGGCATGCAGCGCCTGGCGCACCACTTCAGAGCGCGTTTGGTGCGTACGTGCAGCCAAGGTATCCACGGCCTGTTCCAGTTCGAAAGGGATTTTTACGGTGAGGGTGTTCATACCAGAATAATATCGCTTGTCTGAACGTATTACAAGCATAAGCCCCGTAAAGTGGTTGCCGCATGTTTCCGCGCGAGGCGGACACAGCCCACAGAGAATGCTTTTTTAGGTATCCTTCTGCGCTCTCTGCGTACCCTCTGCGCGCTCTGCGTTCGATCCCGTATTTTTCGATTGCCACACCATGTACCGCGAACCCAACACACCCGCCCCCACCATCTACCGCAAGGATTACCAGCCACCTGCGTTCTGGATCGACACGGTGGATCTCACGTTTGACCTCGACCCGGCCAAGACGCGCGTGCTCAACAAGATGACATTGCGCCGCAACGCCGATGTGCCTGCGCAACCCCTGCGGCTGGATGGCAAAGAGCTGACCCTGTCGCGCGTGCTGGTCAACGGCCAGGGGACATCGTTCAAGACCGAAGGCGATGCGCTGGTGTTGGAGAACCTGCCCCAAGGCGATGCGCCGTTTGAACTGGAAATATTCACCACCTGCGCACCCGACAAGAACACCGCGCTGATGGGCCTGTTCATGAGCGATGGCTGTTTTTTTACCCAATGCGAGGCCGAGGGGTTCCGCCGCATCACCTATTTCCTTGATCGGCCGGATGTGATGGCCACCTACAAGGTGACGCTGCGCGCCGACAAAAAACAGTATCCGGTATTGCTCTCCAACGGCAACCTGCTGGAGCAAGGCGATCTCGAAAATGGTCGCCACTTTGCCGTGTGGCACGACCCGCACAAAAAGCCGAGCTACCTGTTTGCGCTGGTGGCAGGCCAGTTGGTGGCGCGCGAGCAGCGCATCACCAGCCGCGCGGGCAAATCGCACCTGCTGCAGGTGTTTGTGCGCCCCGGCGACCTCGACAAGACCGAGCACGCCATGCAGTCGCTCATTAAAAGCGTGGCATGGGATGAGGCGCGTTTTGGCCTGAGCCTGGATCTGGAGCGCTTCATGATCGTGGCCACGGGCGACTTCAACGCCGGTGCCATGGAAAACAAGGGTTTGAACATTTTCAACACCTGCTATGTGCTGGCCAAGCCTTCCACTGCTACGGACGACGACTACGACGGCATCGAGAGCGTGATCGGGCACGAGTACTTCCACAACTGGACGGGCAACCGCATCACTTGCCGCGACTGGTTCCAGTTGTCGTTGAAAGAAGGCTTGACCGTGTTTCGCGACCAGGAGTTCAGCGAAGACCTGGCCGCCACGCCCAGCGCGCGTGCCGTGCGGCGCATCAGCACCGTGCGCGATTTGCGCAGCGACCAGTTCAGCGAAGACAGCGGCCCCATGGCGCATTCGGTGCGGCCCGAG
>JAUNUE010000040.1 GCA_030538335.1 Allobrachymonas sp.
ATGCTAACGGACCATCTGTTCCGAAAAATGCACAGCTTATCCACCAGTTCAGCCCCTTCGCACAAGATTTCTTGGTGAAAACACCCATGCGTGAACAGGCAGAAAAAAGCACGATCGGTCTAATTTAAACTTGGGAGCAGGCACAATGCACATCTGCCCTCCTGGCAGATGATTCCTTTATCCGAACAGGCGGATTGCAGCACAGCACTTGCTGAAAATGCGCTTTAATACGGATTCCTTTCCGCCATCGCACAACCATCTGGAGACACTATGAACAGCGATTCCCCTGATGCAACTCCACTTGAGCCGCGCGAGTCGATGGAATACGACGTGGTTATCGTGGGCGGCGGGCCGGCCGGCCTGTCGGCGGCCATCCGCATCAAACAGCAGGCTACTGCACAGCAACGCGAAGTGTCGGTGGTGGTGCTGGAAAAAGGCGCTGAAGTAGGCGCCCACATCCTGTCGGGCGCGGTGATGGATCCGCGTGCGCTCACCGAACTGTTCCCCGACTGGAAAGAACGCGGCGCGCCCTTGCACCAGGCCGTGACCAACGACGAGATGCTGTTCCTGTCGGAAACCGGCAGCCGCGCCACCCCGCATTGGTTGCTGCCCGAGTGCCTGCACAACCACGGCAATTACGTCATCAGCCTGGGGGCGGTGTGCCGGTGGCTCGCCGAACAGGCTGAGAATCTGGGTGTAGAAATTTTCCCCGGCTTTGCCGCTGCCGAAATCCTGTATGACGACAACAACCGCGTGCACGGCGTGGCCACCGGCGACATGGGCATCGGCAAGGACGGACAACCGCACGCGGGCTTTCAACGCGGCATGGAGTTGCTGGGCAAGTACACGCTGTTTGCCGAAGGCGCGCGTGGCCACCTGGGCAAGCAGTTGATTGCGCATTACCGGCTGGATGAAGGACGCGACCCGAGCAGTTGGGCCATTGGGGTCAAGGAACTGTGGGAAGTACCGCCCGAAAAAGCCAAGCCCGGTCTGGTCGTGCATACCACCGGCTGGCCGATGACGGATGACAGCTTTGGCGGCGGCTTTCTCTACCACCTCGAAGACAACAAGATCACGCTGGGTTTTGTCATGGGACTGGATTACGCCAACCCTTGGCTCAGCCCGTTCGAGGAAATGCAGCGCTGGAAGCTGCACCCATCCATCCGCCCGCACATTGAAGGCGGCAAGCGCATCGGCTACGGCGCGCGCGCCCTGAACAACGGCGGCTTGCAAGCCTTGCCCAAACTGGTGTTTCCGGGCGGCGCATTGATCGGCTGCGATGCGGGCATGCTCAACGCTTCACGCATCAAGGGCAGCCATGCGGCGATCAAATCGGGCATGTTGGCAGCAGATGCGGTGGTGCAGGCACTGGGCGCGCAACGCAGCCACGATGAGCTGGCCGCTTACCCGCAAGCGTTTGAGCAAAGCTGGCTGCACAAAGAGCTGGAGCGTGCCAAAAACTTCAAGCTCTGGTTCAAACGCGGCAAGCTGACCGGCAACCTCATGACCGGCATCGAACAATGGCTGCTGCCCAAACTCGGCATCAACAGCCCGCCGTGGACGCTGCACGGCAGCACGCCCGATCACGCAAACCTGAAACCTGCTGCGCAATGCCCACGCATCGACTATCCAAAACCCGATGGCAAGCTGACCTTTGACCGGCTCTCGTCGGTCTTTCTCAGCAACACCAACCACGAAGAAAACCAGCCTGCACATCTCACGTTGAAAGATGCCAGTGTGCCGGTGGCTATCAACCTCGCACAATATGCCGGCCCCGAAAGCCGCTACTGCCCTGCCGGCGTGTACGAGTTTGTGGAAGGACCAGACGGCCAGCAACGCCTGCAGATCAACGCGCAGAACTGCGTGCATTGCAAGACCTGCGACATCAAGGATCCGACACAGAACATCGTGTGGGTGGCCCCCGAAGGCGGTGGCGGCCCCAATTACGGCACGATGTAGGGCATTGGGTTTGCGGCGCTGCCAGGTATTACACTAGATGCTTGTGTGCCGAACGGCCCTGTGCTGTTCGGTCAAGACCCTCTTTCATCACCACAACAAGGATTGTTTTCACCATGAGCGCAGCACCCGCCCTCTCTGACCGCGACGGCAAAATCTGGATGGACGGCCAGATGGTCGATTGGCGCGATGCCAAGGTGCACGTACTTACCCACACCCTGCACTATGGCTGCGGCGCTTTTGAAGGCCTGCGCGCCTACAAAACCGACAAGGGCACGGCCATTTTCCGCCTGCAGGAACACACCCAGCGCCTGTTCAACAGCGCCAAGATCCTGCGCATGGCGCTGCCCTTCAGCCAGGAGCAGCTCAACGAAGCGCAAAAGGCCGTCATCCGCGAGAACCAGTTGGAAAGCGGCTATATCCGCCCATTGATCTGGATTGGCAGCGAAAAACTCGGCGTCAGCCCCAAAGGCAACAAGGTGCATGCCATGGTCGCCGCCTGGGCTTGGGGCGCTTATCTGGGCGAAGAAGGCATGGCGCGTGGCATCCGCGTGCGCACCAGCAGCTACACGCGCCACCACGTCAACATCACGATGACGCAAGCCAAAACGGTAAGCAACTACACCAACTCGATTTTGGCGAATATGGAAGCGACTGACGACGGCTACGACGAAGCCGTGTTGCTCGACAGCGCCGGTTTCGTGAGCGAAGGCGCGGGCGAAAACATCTTCATCGTCAAGGACGGTGTGATCTACACGCCCGACCTGTCGGCTGGCGCACTCAACGGCATCACGCGCAACACGGTGGTACAAATTTGCGAAGACTTGGGCCTGAAGCTGGTACAGAAGCGCATCACGCGCGACGAATGCTATATCGCCGACGAAATGTTCTTCACCGGCACGGCGGCTGAAGTCACACCCATCCGCGAATACGACCGCGTGCAGATCGGTGAAGGCCGCCGCGGCCCGGTGACTGAAAAAATCCAGAGTGCCTTCTTCGATATCGTCAACGGCCGCAATGCCAAGTACGCGCACTGGCTGACGCTAGTGTGAGCTTCATGCGCCCTTTCATGCACTGCCATGCCAGATAAAAAACCAAACACCCGCACCATTGAATTGACAGCAGGCGACCTCACACCACAAGGCACAGTCGCCTGCCCGTCTGATTTCGCCGGCATGCCTGCGTGGGCCAGCCATCCGCGGATCTACCTGCATCTGGATGACAACGGGCAGGTGCAGTGCCCCTATTGCAACAACATCTACAAGCTGGTGGGCAGCCAATCCTCATCGGCACAGCACTGATCGCTGTTTGCCGTACCGCTTGACATGCTGCTGTCTGCCTACCTGATCACACTGAACGAATCTGAGCATCTGGCAGAAGTGCTGGCGCGCCTGCAGGGGGTGGATGAGATCGTGGTAGTCGACTCCGGCTCCACCGATGGCACCCAGGACATCGCCCGCCGTTTTGGCGCCCGTGTGGTACACAACGACTGGCCCGGCTTCGCCAAGCAGAAAGCCTATGCAATGAGCCTGTGCCAAGGCACATGGGTGCTCAGCATGGATGGCGACGAAGTGCTGCAGGAAGGTGCCATTGCCCATATCCGGCAACTGATCGCCAACACGCCCTACAACGGCTTCACCATTCCACGCCACGAAGTCTTCATGGGCCGCCCCATGACACACAGCCGCCCCGACCAGATGATGCGGCTGTACCGCAAAGACAAGGCCGAATGGGATCTCATTCGTCTCGTACATGAACACGTAGAAGTAGAAAAACCCACCAGCCGGATCACCCCGTACATGATCCACTATGGCAACGACACCATCACCAAGGCACTGCACAAGATCAACAACTATTCGAGCCTCAAGGCTGAGCAAAAATTCCAGACTGGAAGCCAAGGCTCCATCACCAAGATGCTGCTTTCTCCTGTAGCTTATTTTGTCCGCTACATGCTGCTACGCTCATACTGGAAAGAAGCCCTGCCTGGTTTGGTGTTTTCAACCTTGTGGTCTTTTTACAGTTTTCTGTCTGAAGCCAAACTGCTGCAACGCCAACGAATTTCCCGCTCCTGAGCCGAACGTGAAGCCGCCAGCTATTCCTGCACTTCCTGCCTCATCCGTGTGGAGCGATGTTGCCTTGCTTTTGCTGCCCGCTTTATGCCTGGCCATTCCCGGTGGGTACAGCTATGGTGCAGGCGTGCTGCTTCTCACCAGCCTGCTTGGCGCACGCATATGGTGGTTTAAAGGCAAGAGCCTGCCGCTGCAAGCTTGGCAACTCTACCTGTCGGCCATGCTATTGGCACTTTCCTGGCTGCTTGACAGCATGCTTAGCCATGCCGGAGGCTCTGCCGTTGAAAAACCGCTCAAAATTGCCTTCACCTTGCCTTGCTACTTCTATCTGATGTGGCGACCACCACGTATACAGTGGTTGTGGACAGGCACTGTTGCCGGCTCTTTGGCGGCTTGCGTAGTGGCTTTTTGGCAAATTGCTACAGCATCTGATCCCACACCCTATATCCGGACAAACGGATTCACCAATGCCATTCAATTTGGCAACCTGGCTCTGTTGCTGGGCATGTTAGCGCTGTGCGCATGGAACGCTCCACCATCACACGCCGTGCGTTGGCAGTGGCGTGCCTTGCTGGGTGTTGCATTCACTGCAGGGCTTGTGGTGAGCCTGTTGTCGGGTTCACGTGGAGGCTGGTTGGCATTGGTCCTGCTGCTTGGACTGCAGATGGTGTACTGGTCAATGCATGGACATTGGCGAAGCGTCATGTTGGCATCTGTGGTATTGGCTGTTGCCTTGCTCGGAGTCCTTGCCATTCCCAAGCTGAATCTTCAGAACAGGCTGAACGAGGCCACCAATGAAATCGATAAATACCATAACCGCGGAAAAGCAAATACTTCTGTCGGTGCACGCTTGCAGATGTGGAAATTTGCCTCGGGGCTTTACCAACAACGCCCTATTCTTGGCTGGTCACAAAAAGGGTATATGGAGCAGGTTTCACAGGCCATAACCACCGAAAAGCTCGATCCACGGATTGCCACCTATGACCACCCCCATAACGAAGTACTCGACAGTGCCTCCAAACGCGGCACAGTAGGCTTGCTCTTGCTGCTAGGCATTTATTGCGCGCCACTGTGGGTTTTCGGCAAGCTGTTTAGAAACTCGCGTGATCCACACCTGCGCGCCGTCTGTGCCGCAGGCATGTTACTGCCGCTTAGTTATGCCTTTTTTGGGTTGACAGAGGCTTTTCTGCCCCACAACAGCGCCTCAACGTTCTATTTCTACATGCTGCCCTTGCTATGGGGCTCAAGTTGGGGCATCAGAAAACAAAACCTGCTCCTAACCGATAACTGACTTTCCCTCTGCAATTTTTGCTGATTCAGATATACTCACTTTCATGCGCCGATTTGCTTCCTGCTTGCGGGCGCTTTTATAAATACCGCTAAACCGGAGCACTGGCATACAACCCGGCGTCCGTTGCGGTAGCCGGGTTTTTGTTTTGCCATGTCGTTTCTTGTCACACCCCAGACCATGCACTTTGCTGCGCCGTTGGCCTTGCAAAGCGGCGCCAGCCTGCGTGATTACACCGTTGCCTACGAAACCTATGGCACGCTCAACGCCGACAAGAGCAATGCGGTGTTGATCTGCCATGCGCTCAACGCCTCGCACCATGTGGCCGGTTACTACGCAGACGATCCGAAAAACACGGGCTGGTGGGACAACATGATCGGCCCCGGTAAGCCCGTCGATACCAACCGTTTTTTTGTCATCGGCATCAACAACATCGGCTCCTGCTTTGGCAGCACCGGGCCGCGCGATGCCAATCCTGATGCATCCGCAGGCAGCCTGCGCCAAGCCTATGGCGCCGATTTTCCGGTCGTCACGGTGGAAGACTGGGTCAACGCGCAGGCGCTGTTGCTTGATGCCCTGGGCATTGAGACCCTGGCCGCCGTCATGGGCGGCAGCCTGGGGGGCATGCAGGCGCTGAGCTGGACATTGCAATACCCCAGCCGCGTGCGCCATGCCGTCGTGGTGGCCAGTGCCCCCAATCTGTCTACTGAAAACATCGCCTTCAACGAGGTGGCGCGCCGTGCGATCGTGACCGACCCTGATTTTCACGGCGGGCATTTTTATGAACATGGCACGGTGCCTGCGCGCGGCCTGCGCATTGCGCGCATGATCGGTCACATCACCTATCTGTCTGACGATGTGATGAACAGCAAGTTCGGAAGAGAACTGCGCGAAGCCGTGGCCGACAACGGCACCGGCTACAAATACAGCACGCAAGATATCGAGTTCCAGATCGAAAGCTACCTGCGCTACCAGGGCGAAAAGTTCAGCACCTATTTCGACGCCAACACCTACCTGCTCATCACCCGCGCGCTCGACTATTTCGACCCGGCACAAAAACATGGCGGCGACCTGGCCGCGGCCATGGCGCAGGCACAGGCCCGGTTCCTGGTCGTGAGTTTTACCACCGACTGGCGTTTTTCTCCGGCACGCTCGCGCGAAATCGTCAAGGCGCTGATCGACAACCGCCACCGCGTGAGCTACGCCGAAATTGACGCGCCGCACGGGCACGATGCCTTCCTGCTCGAAGACCCGCGCTATCTGGATGTGGTGCGCGCCTATTTTGAGCAAGAGGTGGCAGCATGAGCAAGGGGCTGGTCAACCTGCAAGCCATTGCCGCCTTGGTGCCTGCAGGCTCGCGCGTGCTCGACCTGGGCTGCGGCGACGGCGCCTTGCTGGCCTGGCTGCAACAACACAAGGATTGCACAGGTTACGGCGTGGAGCTGGACGACGCCAATGTGCTGGCCTGCGTGCGCCGGGGCGTGGACGTGCTGCAGTTCAACCTGGACGAGGGCCTGGGGCAGTTTGGCAATGCCAGCTTTGACGTGGTGCTGCAGATCGACACGCTGCAGCATCTGCGCAATGCCGAAACCATGCTGCTCGAAACGGTGCGCGTGGGCAAGCAAGGGATCATCGCCTTTCCCAATTTTGCGCACTGGAACAACCGCCTATCCATCGCGCGTGGCCGCATGCCGGTCAACGCCCGCCTGCCTTACGAGTGGTACAACACACCCAATATCCGTGTCGGCACCTACGCCGATTTTGGCGTGCTGGCGGCGCGCAACGGCCTGCGCGTGCGTGACAGCTTTGGCCTCAATGATGCCGGTCAGGTGGAGCGAAGCTTGCCCAACCTGCGCGCCAGCACGGCGGTGTACCTGGTTTCCAAGTAGGGTGGGCACTTGTGCCCACGCAAGTGCATATATCCTTTCTGCGCGGGCACAAGTGCCCGCCCTACACGGGCTTCGTCGTGCCAGGATCAATAAGCCATTCCTTTACGCCCATCCAGCAACACCACCAGCGCCCCCGCACCGCCTTCTGCCGGGCGCGCCTGCACAAACGCCAGCACTTCCTGCTTCTGCACCAGCCAGCCATGCACCTTGTGCTTGAGCACCGGCATGCGGTTGGGTGAACCCAGCCCCTTGCCGGTGACGATGCGCACGCAGCGGATGCCCTGGCGCTGGCAATCGCGGATAAAGGCCCCGAGCGCCTCGCGCGCGCCGTCGCGGCGCAGGCCGTGCAGGTCGATTTGCGCCTGGATGCTCCAGTGCCCCTGGCGCAGTTTGCGTACTACGTCTTCGCCGATTTCGGGGCGGCGGTAGCTCAGGTCTTCGTCAGTTTCGAGCAAACTGGTCACGTCAAACGCATCGCTCAAGGCTTCGTGCAATACCGCAGCATGCTCGCGCGCGCGTTGCAATGGCACCGGCTCGGGTGTGGCGATGGGCGGGCGCACGCGCTGGGCGTGGTCGCCCCGCAAAGGTTGCACGGCACCAATGGCGTGGGCAAATTGCTGGCGTTGTGCCTGCTCTTGCAATCGCTGTTGCTGCAAGGCCTTTTGCCGCGCGGCTTCTTTTTCGCGCTGCGCTTGCAGGGTTTTCTGGATGTGGCGCAGGTCTTGCAGGTGGTTGCCGGTGGTTTTCATGGGCTTGCGTTGGAGAGAACGGGCGTTTTTACGTGGATGCAAGCACCCACCCTGCCGAACTACAGACTGGCACTCCAGCGGCCATTCCAGCCATCCGGCGGTTTGCCGCCCTGCCAACGCTCGCGCATGCTTTGCAACTGGCGCCGGTCGCGCTTGCTGGGGCGGCCTTGCGTGATGCTGTGCGCAGGCTCGGGCGCAAAGCGGCGTTGGTCCGCCAATTGTTGCCTCAACTCCAGGCTCTCGGGCGTTTCTTCGTACAGGGTTTGTGCCACAAGCGCGGGCCCACGGTGTGCCGAAAGCCCCTGCACCACCACTGTGCGTGGCGTGTTGCCTTGCCTGACCGCCACGGTGTCACCGCAATGGATATCGCGCGCAGGCTTGCACGGCTGGCCATTGACATGCACACGGCCCTTGAGGATTTCTTCCACCGCCAGCGCACGGGTCTTGTAGAACCGTGCCGCCCACAGCCATTTATCGAGGCGCATGGCGCTGCCATCGGACACATCAACATGGTGAGGGTGCTTCATCGGCTCCGGTCAAAGTGTTGTCAAGCCAAGATTAGCACAAGTCCGCGTCACTTGCACTTGTTTCCTTGCGCAACCGTATCAGTACTCCAGCCGCTCCGGCTGGATCAATTGCAACACATTGGTCGCGATTTCTTCAATCGACTTGCTGGTGGTCGACAGCCACTTCACACCCTCACGGCGCATCATGGCCTCAGCTTCGGCCACCTCATAGCGGCAGTTGGCGAGGTCGGCGTATTTGGAGCCGGGTCGGCGTTCGTTGCGGATTTCGCTCAGCCGCTCGGGCTGAATGCTCAGGCCAAACAGCTTGTTCTTGAAAGGCTGCAACGCAACAGGCAATTGCTTGCGCTCAAAGTCTTCGGGAATCAAGGGGTAATTGGCCACCTTCAGCCCATGCTGCATGGCCAGGTACAGCGATGTCGGTGTCTTGCCGCTGCGGCTGATGCCAATCAGGATCACATCGCTTTGTGCCAGCCCCGTGTGGCTCTGCCCATCGTCGTGCGCCAGAGTGAAGTTGATGGCCTCGATGCGGTTTTTGTATTCCTGGCTCTTGCCCACATCTGAAAAACGCCCGATGCGGTGGTGGCTCTTGATACCCAATTCCATCTCAAGGGGCTGCAAAAAGGTGCCGAACATGTCGAGTACCATGGCCCGGCACTCGGTCTTGATGAGCCAGAGGATTTCGTCATGAACCAGGGTGCTGAACACGATCGGGCGCTTGCCTTCGGCATCTGCCGCCTGGTTGATCTGCTCTACCGCCTGCCGCGCCTTTTCCATGTCGGATATGAACGGCAGCCGCACATGGCGCAGCGGCTGGCCAAACTCGAACTGGTTGAGGATGGCGCTGCCAAACGTTTCAGCAGTGATGCCGGTGCCGTCGGAAACAAAAAAAACAGTGCGCAGGTGTTGCTGGGTCTGGGGCATGGCGCAATCGGTGCATGTAAAACCAGCTTGCAGTGTAACGGCAGCGCAATCCCTTGCCAGAAAGCGTTTTCAAGGCAAGCCTGCGGCAGCCCGAATCCGGTAGCCACTAAAATGGCGCCCTGTCGCTTGCCTTGCTGCAAGCCCCCTATTGACTGCTGCATGCCGCATAACAGAACCACATGGCGTGCGCACCCCGGTTTTTACCTTTGGAGAATATGATGACTGCACTGTTTGCACCCACCGATCTGGTGGTGCCTTTTGAAAAACTGCGCATGGCCGATGTGGAATCGGTCGGCGGCAAAAACGCCAGCCTGGGCGAAATGATTTCCCAACTGCCGCAAGGCGTGCGTGTGCCCACGGGCTTTGCCACCACGGCACATGCCTTTCGCGAATTTTTGAAGCATGACGCGCTGCACGAAAAAATCCAGGCCAAACTCGACGCCCTCAATGTCGACGATGTGAACGCCCTGGCCGCCACGGGCGCCGAAATCCGCCAGATGGTGGAGAACCAGCCTTTTCCTGCCGACCTCGAAAAAGCCATCCGCGATGCCTTCGCCACGCTGCAAAACGGCAACCAGGACGCCAGCTTTGCCGTGCGCTCGTCGGCCACTGCCGAAGATCTGCCTGACGCCTCGTTTGCCGGCCAGCAGGAAACCTTCCTCAACGTGGTGGGCATTGAAGACGTGCTGCACAAGATCAAGGAAGTGTTTGCCTCGCTGTACAACGACCGCGCCATCAGCTACCGCGTGCACAAGGGCTTTGCCCACGCCGATGTGGCCTTGAGCGCAGGTGTGCAGCGCATGGTGCGTTCCGACCTGGGCGCTGCGGGCGTGATGTTCACCATGGATACCGAAAGCGGCTTCAACGATGTCGTCTTCATCACCAGCAGCTACGGCCTGGGCGAAACGGTGGTGCAGGGCGCCGTCAATCCCGATGAGTTCTACGTGCACAAGCCCATGCTGGCGGCAGGCAAGAAAGCACTCATCCGCCGCAACCTCGGCAGCAAGCTGATCCAGATGGTGTTTGCCACGCAAGAAGAAAAAGCCGCTGATGGCAAGCTCGTCAAAACAGTGGATGTGCCTGCCGAACAGCGCAACCGTTATTCGCTCACCGATGCCGAAGTGGAGCAACTGGCGCAATACGCGCTGGTGATTGAAAAACACTACGGCCGCCCGATGGACATCGAATGGGGCAAGGACGGCAGCGACGGCCAGCTTTACATCTTGCAGGCCCGGCCTGAAACGGTAAAAAGCCAGGCCGAAGGCAAGGTGGAGCAGCGCTACAAACTCAAAGGCCAAGGCACGGTACTGGCCGAAGGCCGCGCCATTGGGCAAAAAATCGGCTCCGGCCCGGTGCGGCTAGTGAGCAACATCAGCCAGATGGACACCGTGCAAGCGGGCGATGTGCTGGTCACCGACATGACCGACCCCAACTGGGAGCCGGTGATGAAAAAGGCCAGCGCGATCGTCACCAACCGGGGCGGGCGCACCTGCCACGCGGCCATCATTGCGCGTGAATTGGGCATTCCGGCCGTAGTGGGCTGCGGCGACGCCACCGAAAAACTCAAGGACGGCACGCTGGTGACTGTGAGCTGCGCCGAAGGCGACACGGGCCGCATCTACGATGGCCTGCTCGAAACCGAAGTGACCGAAGTGCAACGCGGCACCATGCCCGAAATTGCCACCAAGATCATGATGAACGTGGGCAACCCGCAATTGGCGTTTGACTTCTGCCAGTTGCCCAACGCGGGCGTGGGCCTGGCGCGGCTGGAATTCATCATCAACAACAACATTGGGGTACACCCCAAAGCCATTCTTGACTACCCGCAGGTCGATCCAGACCTGAAAAAAGCCGTGGAAAGCGTGGCGCGCGGCCACTCCAGCCCGCGTGCGTTCTACGTCGACAAGGTGGCCGAAGGCGTGGCGACCATTGCCGCTGCGTTCTGGCCCAAGCCGGTGATCGTGCGCCTGTCTGACTTCAAGAGCAACGAATACCGCAAGCTCATCGGCGGCAGCCGTTACGAGCCGG
>JAUNUE010000041.1 GCA_030538335.1 Allobrachymonas sp.
GCTTTGAGCGGCTCACATAACGAAAGCCCCCGGCTTTGCCGGGGGATGGTTACTGCCTGTTGGGTGGTGCTGCATGCAGCAGGCCAGTTGCGAACAGTGACTTGCGGGCGGTTAAAGAATTTCTTTCGCCTTGGCCTTGACGTAGCGGCCCGGTGCGGGCTCTATGACGGCATGGCTGGCACTGCCGTATTTCCTGGGTGCCGCCACCATGCGCCCGCCTTGCTTGGCCAGCCACTGCGCCCAGTCGCCCCACCAACTGCCCGCATGTTCGGTAGCGCCTTGCAGCCATTCGGCGTGGGAGGGGGGCAGGGCGTCGTTGGTCCAGTAGCTGCGTTTGTTTTTTTTCAAGGGGTTGATCACGCCCGCAATATGGCCTGAAGCACCCATGACAAAACGCTTTTCGCCGGGCAGGATTTGCGTGCTGGCATAGGCACCTTCAATCGGCACGATGTGATCTTCGCGCGAGCCGTAAAGGTAGGTGGGCAGTTTGACTTTGCCAAAGTCGACTTTTTCGCCGCAGACGGTGGTTGTGCCGGGTTGCATCAACAGGTTGTTCTGGTAGGCGTTGCGCAGGTACCAGGCGTACATGGGGCCGGGCAGGTTGGTGGAGTCGCAGTTCCAGTACAGCAGGTCAAACGGCGGTGGCGTTTCGCCCTTGAGGTAGTTGCCCACCACATAATTCCAGACCAGGTCGTTGGGCCGCAAAAAGCTGAAGGTGTTGAGCAGGTCGCCCGCGGGCAAGATGCCGCCTTGCGCAAACTGCGTTTCGCGCCAGCGGACAAAAGCCTCGTCGATGAACAGGCCGAGCACGCCGGGGTTGCTGAAATCGAGCAGGCAGGTGAGGAAGGTGGCGCTGTGCGCGAGTTGCTTTTTGCGCGCAGCCAACACGGCCAGGGCGGTGGCGAGAATGGTGCCGCCCACGCAAAAACCCAGCACATTGAGTTTTTTGGCTCCCGTAATTTCGAGCACCTTTTCCATCGCGGTGATTGGGCCTTTTTCGATGTAGTCGTCCCAGGTTACGTCGGCCATGCTGGCGTCGGGGTTGCGCCAGCTCATGATGAAGGTGTGGTGGCCCTGTTCCACGGTGAAGCGCACCACCGAGTTGTCGGGCTGCAGGTCAAGGATGTAGTATTTGTTGATGCAGGCGGGCACCATGAGGAAAGGGCGTTCATGCACCTTGTCGGTCAGCGGCTTGTATTCGATGAGCTGGAACAACTCGTTCTCGAACACCACAGCGCCTTCGCTGGTGCCGACGTTGCGGCCCACTTCAAACTGGCTGTCGTCGGTCATCGAGACATGGCCTTTTTGCACGTCGGCCAGCAGGTTCTGTATGCCGCGGGCGATGCTTTCGCCCTGGCTGTCGATCACTTTTTGCTGCGCATCGGCGTTGAAGGCGAGAAAATTGCTGGGTGCCGCAGCCGCTGTCCACTGCTCCACCGCAAAACGCACGCGGCCACAGGCTTGTGGGTCTCCCTGCACGGCCTCGGCCATGCCTTGCATCAGGCGGGTGTTGGCCAGGTGCAAAGCGGCTGCAAAACTGGATACGGGTTGCTTTTGCCAGAACGCGCTGGCAAAGCGCCGGTCTTGCGCAATGGCTTCGGATGGATCTTTGTTTTCAAAAAGTTCGCGGATGTCGGTCAGATACTGTTGCTGCAAAGCCAGCATGCGATCGGTATCCATACGCAAGGAGCCGAAGCCGTTGGCGAAGGCCTCGCTTGCGGTGCCTGCTGCGGCAAAGTAATCGTGGAAAGGCCAGGCGGATGCGTCCTCTTTTTTATCGGTGGTATCTGCTGCCCCAGCGGAAGGCATGGCGTGTTTCCACGGCCCGGCGACCTGCAGCCATGCCGCTTGCATGGCTTGCATCCATTCGGTTCCCAGAGTGTTGGCTGCTCCTTGCATGACGTGTCTCCTCCGTGATGTGGGTTTCTGCGGCAGAGTCAAGGTCTGCTCTTTGCTGTTGGTGGGGATACAACCATATCCCCTCACCCGACCCTCTCCCGGAGGGAGAGGGTCAGAAATGGGCATGATGAAATTGGAACCTCATCATCGTGCCGAATCGCTGAAATGCTTTTATGCTAGCCCCATGCAGGCTGCGCGGACGAGCTATTTTGTCCACGAAAACCCTGTAGGCTGCGCAGCATTTTCTGCGCGCATTTCAAGAGCGCACGCGCTGGGCGCGGATCGTGGCTGACACCCGCCGTATGGCGCGCAGCACCTGTGCCAGATGTTGGCGGTCGGTGACTTGCAGGATCAGCCGCAAATCCAGCGCATCCTGGTACATGTCGTCAGACGTGCCGATGTAGCCGATGTCGGCACGGGCGTTGGCAATGGCTGCGGTGACGGCGGCGATGGCACCCATGCGGTTGTGAATGCTCACGGTTACGGCCACGGCAAAAGGTCGCGCCATCTGGTCAGACCATTCCACTTCGATGAAGCGTTCGGCGTCTTTGCTGCGCAGCCGTTTGGCGACGGCACACTCGGTCGTATGCACGACCAGACCTTCGCCGCGCCCGAGGTAGCCGGTGATGGCGTCGCCCGGAATCGGGTGGCAACACGGCGCAAATTTCACCGATTCTTTTTCGCTGCCATCCAGCGCGATGATGTGGCCGAAGTCGCTGGCTTCCTGGTTGAAGTGCTCCTGGCTTTGCAGTACCGCATCGCGCTTTTCGCCCTCCTGCGTGGCGAGATTGGCGAGCTGCTTGGCTACCAGCCCGGCAATGCGCTTGCCCTGGCCGATATCGGCGTACAGGTCTTGCAAGTATTTGGCACCCGCCCAGCGCAGCAGCTTGTCCCACATCGGGCGGTATTCGTCGTCGACAGGCGGCAGCCGCAACATGCCTTCGCCGCGGTAGGCCTGTGTCAACAGGCGCTCGCCCAGCCGGTGCGACTCTTCGTTCGAGATGTTTTTCAGATGGCTGCGGATGCGTGACCGTGCCCGTGCGGTGCGCACAAACGCCAGCCAGGCCGGGTTGGGGCGCGAGTCGGGCGCGGTGATGACTTCGACCACATCGCCGCTTTGCAGTTCGGTGCGCAGCGGCACCTGTTCGTGGTTGATGCGGCAGGCGACAGCCTGGTCGCCCACGTCGCTGTGGATGGCGTAGGCAAAGTCGATGACCGTGGCACCGCGTGGCAGCGACATGATGTGGTTTTTGGGCGTGAACACGAACACGTCTTCAGGGAACAGGTTGACGCGCACATGGTCAAAAAACTCCTGCGAGTCGAGCGTTTCCTTTTGAATGTCAAGCAGGTTTTTCAGCCAGTTGGCGGGCTTTTCGCGTTGCGATGCCACGCTGGCTTGCTGCTCGGTCTGTGTCTTGTAAAGCCAGTGCGCGGCCACGCCCGATTCGGCCACCTGGTGCATGGCCTCGGTGCGGATCTGGAACTCGATATGAATGCTGGCCGGCCCGATCAGCGTGGTATGCAGTGACTGGTAGCCGTTGTCTTTCGGGATGGCGATGAAATCTTTCAAACGCTGCGGCACCGGGCGGTACAACTGGTGCAGGATGCCCAATGCCAGGTAGCAATCGAGATTGCTGGAGACGAGGATGCGAAAACCGTACAGGTCGTTGATCTGTGCGAAGCTCTGCCGTTTGCCCTGCATCTTGCGGTAGATCGAGAACAGTGTTTTTTCGCGCGACTTGATGCGGGCGCTCAAGCCTGCTGCAGCAAAAGCGGCTTCGACTTCTTTCTGTACTTCGTCCACCAGCCGCCGCCGTCGCTTGCGCGCATTCTGCATGGCCTTTTCAAGCACCGCGTGTCGCCACGGTTGCAGGTATTTGAAGGCCAGGTCTTCAAGCTCGCGGTAGGAGTGGTTCAGCCCGAGCCGGTTGGCAATGGGCGCGTAGATTTCAAGCGTTTCGGTGGCGATACGCGTGCGTGCCTCAGGCTTCATGTCCGACAGCGTGCGCATATTGTGCAGCCGGTCGGCCAGCTTGATCAGGATGACGCGCACGTCGTTGGCCATGGCCAGCAGCATCTTGCGGAACGACTCGGCCTGGTTCTCTTGCCGGCTGCTGAACTTGAGCTTGTCGAGCTTGGTCAGGCCATCGACCAGTTCGGCCACCTGGGTGCCAAACTGATGCGCCAGATCGCTCTTGTCGATGCCGCAGTCTTCCATGGTGTCGTGCAGCAGCGCGGCCATGAGTGCAGTGGCGTCGAGCTTCCATTCTGCGCACTGGGCGGTAACGGCGATCGGGTGCGTGATGTAAGGCTCGCCGCTTTTGCGCATCTGCCCGAGGTGCGCCTGGTCAGCCAGTTTGTAGGCAGCGCGCACCTGCTCAATCTCGGAGGGATTGAGGTAGTCGAGTTTTACCAGCAGGGCGGCAAAACTGGCGGCAGAGGCGGTGTCAGCAGCGGCAGAACTCATGGGCAGGTCAATGGGCGGTGTGCGCGGCGTACCCATCTCCAGGGCCAATCAGGCACTGTGCGGGCGGGGCGCGACCATCTGCGCAGCAACAAGGCATGCCGCGCAGAAATATGACATTGACGTTACTCTACCCGAATGTGGGGTGCAGCGCATGAGGTGCGCTGTGTTTCATGGGGAATGCCCGGTGGTTTCAGGCATCCTTGAAGGGCAAATCCTGCTTTACCCAGGTACTTTTTTGAGCATTTCCAGGCCGACCTTGCCCTCGGCAATTTCACGCAGGGCGGTGACAGGTGGCTTGTTGCGCGTTTCTACGCGCGGGGTATGGCCCTGGCTCAACATGCGGGCGCGGTAGGTGGCAGCCAACACCAACTGGAAACGGTTGGGGATCTGTTCCAGGCAGTCTTCAACGGTAATGCGGGCCATGCGGCAAACTCCAGCGAAATAGGTAAAGCAGGCGAAACGGATACAAGGGCGTTGCAGATCATTGACAGGCGTACCCCGCAATGGAGGTGATAACCAAGCCTGTAAAAGCCATCTTATGGATGAACCAGACCCAGCGCGTCCATGATGGCTTGACGCTCGTTGTTGCAGGCACCATAGCGCAGGCGCTGCGCGTGCACGATGGTCTTGAGGTCAAACAAAGCCGATTCGAATAACTTGTTGATTATAACGAAATCGAATTTTGCGACGTGCGTCATCTCGTGCCGGGCATTTTGCAGGCGGGTTTCAATGGTCGGTGCATCGTCTTCGCCGCGGCGCTCCAGCCGTGAGCGCAGCTCGCTCCAGCTCGGCGGCAAAATGAAGATGAGGATGGCGCCGGAAAAAATCTCGCGCACCTGCAGGGCGCCCTGGTAGTCAATTTCAAGAATCACATCCTGGCCCTGCTCCAGGCGATCGAGCACCGCTTGCCGCGAAGTGCCGTAGCGGTTGCCGTGCACCACGGCCCATTCCAGAAATTCACCTGCCGCCACCATGGCGTCGAAAGTGGGCGCATCCACAAAATGGTATTCGCGGCCCTCGCGCTCCTGCCCGCGTGGCGCGCGCGTGGTGTGCGAGATGGAGGGTTGCACGCCCGCGTCCAGCTCCATCAGGGCTTTGACGAGGCTCGATTTGCCGGTGCCGCTGGGGGCGGCGACCACAAACAGGTTGCCGGGGTATTGACAGTGTGCTTTCATAGGCAAAAAAATTATTCGATATTGCACCTGAATCTGAAGTATCGGCCTTCACACCCTATAAACAAAGGGTTTGAAAAAATTTGATTTTTCAAAGGGTACAACAGCGGGTACAAAATTTTTCGGGGTGTTTGATAGTGGCAATGCTTTGATGGCAGATTGGTTTAGGGCATACGATACACGTTGCATTGGACAGAAAAAATGCCTAAAACAACCTTACTTGATGAGGCGCATGGTTGGCTATTGGGCTTCTGCTTTACAAGGGTCTCCCCGTCTCCGGGTCTTCGATGCAGATGTTCAGTTCTCCTGGCGGATCGGCCTCAAACTGCCCTGACTCCACATACTCGATGGTATCTTCAGGTGTGCAGTCAGTGTCCAGCGACTCAAACTGAATGCATGGTGTTCCTGTTGGGTGCTCTGGCGGCAGCACTACAAAGCGCCCCGGATCGTCGGGCCGCCAAGCTATGAAATGGCCAGTGGCCGCCTTGGCAAAGGTAGCGTGATCGAGCCATTGCAATAGCTCTTTGTCACCAGCGGCCATACGCTGGGCAATTAGGGGCTGGTAGCCGCTTAGGAGAAGTGCCATGACGTGTTGCCTCGATTCAGACGGTCAGGGTTGCATGATTTTGTGGTGCTGCTTGTGGCGATTCGATGATAACTGCGCCTGTGTCGCTGTGGGTGTTACGCCAGCCCCAATGCCACCTTGATACTTTAGTCTGGAAGGGTTCGTTGTAGCCCGGCAACAAGGGTGATGAAGCCCGTAGTCACACTATGCGAAATAGTTATGGGGCTATGCCTTCCCCTTTGTTTTTACCACGCTGTGATTGATTTCAAACCCTTTGCGCACGATTTGGCCGCAACAGGGGCATAGCTGCTTTCCCTTGGTACGCCGTAGTGCTTGATAGACAGCGGAGTTTCCCACGCCAACTTTTGCTGCGGCTTCGTATGCCGTCATCTCGGGGTTCTTTTGAAGCAGTTCTAAGGCTTGTTGGGTTTTGCTCTTTGTCATGTTGATTTTGCGTTACGCGATAGACGAATCATAGTGCTGCACAGATATATTGACAATACTGCACAGATGTGTATGATAGTGATGACCAAGCAATGAATACGCTTGGCAAAAGCGAGGCTCGACATGCAATGCACCGCCGAGCCTCTATTACTCAACTTGATTAGGAGAAATTCATCATGACAAACCCAACAGCACAGACTGCCCCTGCCCCTGTCGGTGAAGCATCACAGGATGATGTACGCCCAGCGCTCGAACTGCTGCGGGAACAGTGGACGGACGTACATGAACTTATCGCCGCCATGCGGGAGATCGTGACAGAGAACGATACTGCACTGCTCCGATTGCTTGACATGGCATGGAGCAAGCAGAAAAACAAAAAGTACATCAATGCCGTAAGCAAACATTTCGGTATGGATGCAGTTATTTGAATCGATCGTAAATTACAGGAGGTCACATCATGGCAATCAAACCTGCAGCGGCTACCCTTGTGTCAACAGACGCCAAATCTTCGGAGGTGACGAAAGGAGCCGCGGGTGTCGCATTTGAAAGCGTGGTCGAGCAGGCATCAGATGTGCATGCGCTTGCGGCCGCCGCACGAAACTACTTTTATGAGGATGGCGATTACGACATCGAGATGATCCGCAAGCTGCTGGACATGGCGTTGCGCCGGTCGATCAGTAGTGAGCACCTTGCCATTGTGGGCGAATATTTTGGCGTTGACGCGAACTTTTAATTTGAATAGAGGCTACCAACATGGAAACTTCAACAGCATCCCCAATCTCTCGGATTGAAAACGAAAAAGGCCGCGTGCAAACAAGCGAGCTTGCAAAATCAACCAAAGAGGTATCCAAGTTCGACGCGTGCTGCGCGTTCAATTTGATGGTGGAAAAACATCACAACGAATTTGCGCTTTTGTCGGCAATCCGCGACCGTGTTCCCCCTAATGATCTGGTCACATACAGGTTAATTGATATTCTTTGGTACCAAATGGGCGACATCCCCGGTCTATATGCGTTGGGCAGGTATTTCGATGTCGATATCAATGAAAAAGCTGAAGCATGATCACCGTGTGATGCTTGCCAGCAGCCCGGCTTCGCGCCGGGTTTTTTGGCTTTTTCGTAACTGCACAAATTTAGGGGGGAATCATGAACTTCACAGAATACAAGTTCGACAAGGACTACATCAAGGAACTGGTGGCAGAGCGTGCCGCTAATTTGCGTGCCAATCGAGGGTTTTCAAACCTGCTTGGCTTCGGCCTTGGTGTGGTGGCAGATCGGCTGCAAAAAGACCGCCGCCGCTATCGCGATTACGGGCCCTGGTGGCCAGCCTTGAAAGAGGTTATGAATCGCAACGGCTACACGCTTGGCAACCAGTCTGATCCGCTCATTGCGAGCGCGTACCGCTTTGATGAAGACGTGGAAACAATGATTGCTGCCGACGAGTTCAGGACGGCCTACCTGAAGTCCAACATTGTGTACACCAACGAGTTCATTCTCGATGGCGAAACCGGCGAAAACTGGGTGCTTTACGATGAGGATATGGAGGTGCCAATGTAGGTCTAAGGAGAAATTTAAAGCAATTGCAATTCTCTGCCTTAGATACTTGGCTCATTTAGTGCTCTTCATACTTTGCGGCCACCATCGCCATCAAGCAGGCCGCGTTCATCCAAAATTGCCTGTTGCCGCTCGTGTGCGCGCCTCATAGCGTCGTCATACACACCGGCTAACTCACCAATATCGCCCACATTGATATCAGCTTCCACGCGGTCACGCCATGATTCTGGCTGGCGGTTTTTCAGCCAAAAGATCATTGAAGCAGGATCAGGTGGGTAGTGTTTTTCGATGGGCGTAATGGTCACCTCCCCTTGATAATTGCTGATATGCGTATCTGGATGAGAGTAGCCCGTGGCCCGCTTGAAGAGCGCTTCGGCCACACGCGCATCCGCCACATCCTTGCCCCTTTTTATGGACTCAAGAAATGCGGGATACACCTTCTTCCAAGTGTTGATGGTCTGCTCGCTCACCTCGAAAAAATTACCCAGTTGCGCGTCGGTAGCGCCTAATAGCGTCAGCTTGTATGCTTGATCGGCATAATGCTCCCGGTACGAAGATGGCCGCCCCGGCCCGCGCTTTGCTGTGTTGCGCTTGACCTGTGCCTTGCTGGCAGGCTTGGATGGGCGAGATGGTTTACAGACCGCCACCATCGGCGCGCCCTTCGAATCGTTCCCCAGCCCTGATCCAAGCGCGAATTTGTACGTCTGAAAGTTTGCCCATGAGAGGTCTTGCCCTTTGTACCCGTGATTTCAGGGTATTTTCGTTACGGGTACAAAAAGGGGTACAAGGAAACAGCTTGATGTTGTGGTGCCCCATGATAGCTCATGAAACATAAAAATCAAGTATTTACATGGGGTTGGACGATTTATATGCTTTTTTGATCCGTCCTGAAACGTCCTGAAATGTTACTCAATATTTTGCACCTGCTCGCGCATCTGCTCGATCAGGATTTTCATGTCCATCGCCAATTGCGTGGTTTGCAGGCTGCCGGATTTGGAGCCGAGCGTGTTGGCTTCGCGGTGCAGCTCCTGCATCAAAAAGTCCAGCCGCTTGCCCATTTCACCGCCCTTTTCAAGCAAGGCGTCTACAGCATCCAGATGGGCCTGCAGGCGCACCAGCTCCTCGCCCACATCGATCCGCAGCGCGTAAGCCGTCGCTTCGGACAGGGCGCGTTCCTGCGCGCGCTCGTGCAGGTCGGGCGCATGGTCTGATGTTGCTGTGGCTGTTTGTTGCAACGCTGCTTGCCAGCGCTCCAGAAAACGCTGTCGCTGCTGTTCTACCAGTTGCGGCAGCAGCGGCTGGATGTGTTGGCACAACTCGCGCAAGGCACTGGTATTGCTGCGCAGACTGGCGGCAAGCTGCTCGCCCTCGGTACGGCGTGCGGCCTGAAACTGTTCCAGTGTTTGCTGCATGCAGTGCAACACCCATTTGTCAAAGGCTTCGTTCTGGGGCAGCAGCTCTGACGGCGGCGTGTGCGACAGGCGCAGCACATCAGCCACCGTCAGGGGCTGCGCCTGGGGCAGCCAGGTGAGGATGCGGTCTTGCAGGTTTGCCAGTTGCTGCATCACCCCAGGTTCTGCCTGGGCCAGGCGATTGGCGGGTGTACGGGGCTGGTGCAGATGGGCGCGCAGCTCGACTTTGCCGCGTTTCAAGGTACGCTGCACCGTTTCGCGCAGCGACGTCTCCAGCGCACGCAGTTCTTCGGGTAGTTTGAATGCCACGTCCAGAAAGCGGCTGTTCACGCCGCGCAATTCCAGCGTCAGTTCGCAGGCGGGGGGCGTCTCAGGTGTGACTTTTTCCGCATCGACAGGTTCAGTGTAGGAAAAATGCAAACATGCGTATCCTGTCATGCTGTAAACTGGCATCGCGATCCCCACTGTCGGCGGTAAATAAAGCACCAAAGTATAGCTTTGCTGCTTGACTTTTCAGCCTTGTATCTGTTTATGTCTGCTGCAGCCCCGCCCAAAACCAAGCCAGCGCCATTGCCTCCGCAGTCGATGGTGGGTGGCTACCAGATCGTGCAGCAGATTGCCTCGGGCGGATTTGGCTTGGTCTACAAGGCCATCGATGACAAAGGGCGCCTGGTGGCCATCAAGGAGTACATGCCCGCAGCTCTTTGCACCCGCGCCGAAGGCGAGAAGGCGCCCGTCATCCAGCAGGAAAAAATTTCCCTATACCGCCTGGGGCTGAAAAGTTTCTTTGAAGAAGGCCGCGCTCTGGCGCAGATTTCGCACGGGTCGGTGGTGCGTGTGCTCAATTTCTTCCGCGAGAACGAAACTGTTTACATGGTGATGAACCTGCTCGAAGGTGCTTCGCTGCAGGACTTTGTGCTGATTGCCCGCTCGTTGAAAAAGCCGCGCATCTTCCACGAAGCCACCATCTATTCGCTGTTTGAAGAAGTGCTGACTGGCCTGCGCGTGGTACACCAGTACCGCATGCTGCACCTCGACATCAAGCCGGCCAACATCTTCATCACCAACCAGGACAAGGCGGTGCTGATTGATTTTGGCGCCGCGCGCGAAGTCATCAACCACGAGATCAATTTTGTGCGCCCCATGTACACGCCCGGCTTTGCTGCGCCCGAAATGTACCGCCGCAAAGGCGAACTGGGGCCTTGGACTGACATTTATGCCATTGGCGCGTGCATGTTTGTGACCATGCTGGGCTACCCGCCCAATGCCGCGCCGCAGCGGCTCGAAAAAGACCGGCTGAGCCTGGCGCTGTCGAAAATGCGCAAGGTTTACTCCGACAGTCTGATCGAAATGGTGGAGTGGTGCATGGCGCTGGATCCGCTGGCGCGGCCCCAGTCGGTGCACGCGCTGGTCAAGGAAATGGAGTTGGAGATAGGGGGCGCATCGGGTGGTGGTGCGCTTGCAAGAGCAGGGAACAGGGGGGCGGCCCGCGCAGCGGGATCGTCTGATCAGGATACGGCGCGCAAGGAATCTGCCCTCTCGCGCCTTTTGCAGCCAGGAAGCCGTTCATGAAATTCAATGTATTCCAGTTGAGCCGCGTGGGCGGTCGCAAGAACAACGAAGACCGCATGGGCTACTGCTACACGCGCGATGCCGCGCTGTTTGTGCTGGCTGACGGCATGGGGGGGCACAACGATGGCGAAATTGCCGCCCAGCTCGCGCTGCAGAGCATGGCCTCGCAATTCCAGCAGCAGGCCCGGCCTACGATCAAGAACCCCTCCGACTTTCTGGCCGACAGCCTGCTGACGGCGCACCACCAGATCCTGCGTTATGCGGGTGACAGGGGGTT
>JAUNUE010000042.1 GCA_030538335.1 Allobrachymonas sp.
CGTCCGGGTGCAGTGTATTGTGGCGTCCCCCGCAACTGGCGCCCAAACCCACCAACCCCCCAAAACCCCCGCGCCAATTTGTTTTTTTACAGAAAAAAACACGACAGGGTAGTCCGAGGAAACACGGTAAACCACGCATGTGCCACCCAGGCAAAAAAAGGCGGATGTTTGAATGTGCCCCACGGCATATCTTGCCCCCAGGCAAAACTCTCAAGCATGTCGTTATAGCTATCAAGATTACCCGCCATCCCCCATTGGGCCAAAGTCCAGACCAGGCAACTGCCCAAAATCAGCCAAAGGGCTTGCGATTTTTGCTGGTGAGGGGTTACTTGTTTCAAGTCAGACAAAATAGGCGTCACGAATAAGATCCGAAAAAAGTAAAGCCTGCCTGTACGCCGGATTCTGTGCACGGCGGGAAACGCCGTGGGCCGCCATTCCTCTGGGCCGGGGGTCGCCCCCGCGGCTCGGTGCTGCCTACCCGCCAACTCAACGGTGCCGTTTCATCGCTGGCCTATTTGGCATTGCTGCGCGCAGAGATTGCCCGTTTCACCTTGGTCAGCTCTGCTGCCCAAGGTGGCTATGTCGCTCCTGCCTTGCGGCAGAGTCGCAACGCAAACCGTTGCGACGGGCGGCTTTCGCCGCCTTGTCATAGAACACCCTGAACTTGCTTTCCAAGCTCGTCTCTGTTGCTCTGATCCTCACCTCGCGGTGGAGAGGTGTTACCTCCTGCGCTGCCCTGTGCAGTCCGGACGTTCCTCCAGTGCGCCCTTTCGGGACTTGCACCGGCGACGGCCCGGCAGGCTTTACCTTGTCATTGTCGCTGATTCGGGGCTTGAATCAAAGCACCCTGTGGCAAGGTCAGCCCCGCGGCAAATACAGCAATGGGTTGACGGTCTTGCCGCCACGGCGCACCTCAAAGTGCAGCTTCACCCGGTCGGCATCCGTCTTGCCCATGTTGGCAATGTGCTGGCCTTTTTTCACCGACTGGCCTTCCTTGACCAGCAAACGGCTGTTGTGCGCGTACACCGTGAGCAGGGTGTCGTTGTGCTTGAGGATGATGAGGTTGCCGTAGCCGCGCAGGCCCGATCCGGCGTACATCACGCGGCCGTCGGCGCTGGCGTAGATGGGGTCGCCCTCTTTGCCGGCTATGCCAATGCCCTTGTTCTTCACGTCGTCAAACGGCGCGATCACGGTGGTGGATTTGGTGGGCCATGCCAGCGCAACGCCAAGGTTGGCGGGTTCTGCTGCAGCAGGTGTTGTGGAAGGTGTTGGCGTGCGCGATGGCGTGGTTCCCGCCACAGGCGGGGTGGTGGAAGGCACCGATGCCACCGCTCCGGCAGGCGGCACCACGCGCAGCACCTGGCCGATTTCAATCACGTCGGGGTTGGGTACCCAGGTATTGTTCCATTGCGCCAGATCGCGCCAGTCGATATTGAGCGCGCGCGAAATGCTGCGAACGGTGTCGCCCTGCTGCACCGTGTAGTAGCCGGGCTTGCCGGTAAATTCATAACCGGGCAGGGTGGCCGGGTCCACACGCTGAACGGGCACGCCGCTGCCCAAGGAACGGTTGACCACCGGCGCGGAGCCGCCCGTAAAACCACACGCGGCCAGCACGCTGGTCATGGTTGCGAGCGTCACGTAACGCGCCGCACGCATGCGCAAAGTTGTTGGATCAGGATGGATCATGAATGCACTTCCTCTCTCTTGGGCGTGAGGTGCCCAACACGGGAATACCCTCACGCCATGCCCGATTTTAAGGGCACAAACAGAACCGGTTCCAGCACCGACTGCCGCATGCCTTGCTGCGTCTTGTCGAGTACCACCAGCACCTGCCCCTGGCCGGATGCCAGCGGTGCCACAATGCGCCCGCCTACGGCCAACTGGTCGATCCACGCTTGCGGAATCGCATGGCCGCCCGCTGCAGCGATGATGCCCGCATACGGCGCGCCCAAAGGGTAGCCCAGCATGCCGTCGCCCAGAATCAGGTGGATATTGGGAATGCGAAAAGGCCGCAGGTTGTTGCGCGCTTTTTCGTGCAGGCCCTTGAGGCGCTCGATGCTGTACACCTCAGATGCCACCTGCGCCAGCACGCTGGCCTGGTAGCCACAGCCCGTGCCGATTTCAAGCACCCGGCCCAAACGTGCCTCAGGCGGCTGCTCCTGCATGGCGGGGCAGGCCAGCAGCAACTCCACCATGCGCGCAACCACCGTGGGTTTGGAAATGGTCTGCTCCAGCCCAATCGGCAGGCTGGTGTCGAGATAGGCCTGGTTCAGCAGGGCGCTGTCGACAAAACAGTGGCGCTCCACCTTCTGCATGGCGGCCAGCACGCGCGGATCGCTGATGCCGCCTTGCTGCAGTTGCTGCACCATGCGTGCGCGCAGGGCGCTGGCGTTGGCCAGCCCCGCATTGCCCACCGTGGTGCGTGTTTGTACCGGCACGATGTGCGGCTGCACGGTGCCGGGTTTTGCCGGTTGCTGGGAAATGGGCACGGTTTTTTCAGGTGTCGCTGATCCCGTGGTTTTCGTGCGCACACCAGGCACCGCATGGGGCGGCTCGTGGCTCCACTGGTTGCGCGCAGGAAAAGTCGGACGTGGCACAGCGCTCAACCCCGATCCGCGTCGGCGCCTGCGAACAGCGCTTGCCACTCGCTGAGGCCCTTGTAGTCGGTCAAGTCGACCTGCAGGGGCGTTACAGAGACGTGGCCCGTGGCCGTGGCGTGAAAGTCGGTGCCCTCGGCATCATCTTTTGCCGCGCCCGCATAGCCGATCCAGTACATGGTCTGGCCGCGCGGGTTTTGCTGGGTGATCACGTTTTCTGCCGCATGGCGCCGCCCCAAGCGGCACAGGCGCGGGGGCTTGAGTTCGGCTGTCGGCAGGTTGGGGATATTGACATTGAACAGCCACGGCTGGCGCACGCCATCGTGGTGTGCCGCCTTGACCTGCGGCTCCAGTTGCAGCACCAGATTTTTTGCCGCTTCGGCCGCCGCCTCAATATGCTCCCAGCCTTTTTTTACCTGCGAAAAAGCAATGGCGGGGATGCCAAACAGATACCCTTCCATCGCTGCACCCACCGTGCCGGAGTAGATGGTGTCGTCGCCCATATTGGCACCGTTGTTGATGCCCGACACCACCAGATCAGGCGACTCGGGCAACAGGCCGGTCAAGGCAATGTGCACGCAATCGGCCGGGGTGCCGTTGATGTAGCGAAAGCCGTTGGCCGCCTGCTGGATGTACAGCGGCGCATCGAGCGTAAGCGCGTTCGACTTGGCGCTGTTGTTGAACTCGGGGGCAATCACTTCCACATCAGCCACACCACGCAGGGCCTCGTACAGCGCAATGATGCCCTGCGCCTGGTAGCCATCGTCGTTGCACAGCAGAATTTTCATGACATTGCCCTTTCCATACCACCCACCAAATCCTTTGGCGATTGTAGTGGCCTTATGCGGCGGGCATGTCGTCTGGCTTCAGATGCATGAAGCCTTCTTCCGCCCGCAGGCGCACGGTATCCAATGTGTCTTGCACCAGGATTTGGCCGTTTTCAAACACCGGGCGCAGCAGGTCTTTTGCGTCGGGCGGCAACTCGCTTTCGCGCACGGTCTGCACGCTGCCATCGGGCCGTTGCGCGAGCGTGATGCGTCCGCGCTTGGAGGCCTTGCTGTGGTCGCCCACCGGGTCTTTGTACACCTCGCGCCATTGCCCATCCACCTGTACCGCCGAGCATTTCATGGCGAACTTCATCGTGTCGCGGTTGAGTTGCTGCAACAGCCCGCCGCCCATGCCAAAAGCCACGTTCTCGGCCGAGAACCCGGCCTGCTGCAGTACCTGCAGAATTTCGCGCAGCTTGCCCAGGTTGATGCCGTCGCCCTGAATGATGCGCACATGCTGCAGCACACGGTAGCCGCGGCTGTTGGTGGTCGTGCCAAAGCGGTCAGCGAGGATGCGCGCCACCTGCAAGACGGTCGCCACCGGGTCGCCCGAATCGGGGCGGATCACCACCGTGGCGCCGCTGGCCACCACCGCGTCGCGCAACTGCTGCCCCCAGATCACATCGCAGGCGTGGAAGATGTCGTAGCTGTCACTCACCACGGCGAGGATGCTGCCGGGTTTGGCAAACTGGCGCAGCATGTTGCGGTAAGCCTCGGCTTCGTGTTCGCGCCCCCACGCGGTGATGGTGCTGTGCTCGGCCGCAGGAATGGAAAAACCCGCCATCGCGCAGTCGTAATAGCGCCGCCCGGCCAGCAGCGCGGTGAGGGTATCGGTGCCCTGAAAGTTGAGCAGATGTGCGAGACCGCCCAAGGCGGCTGATTCGAGGCTGGACACGCCGCGCGCGCCAAAGTCGTGCAGCTTGAAGGGCAGCTCTTGCGCTGCGCGGTCGCTGGTGGTATGCAGGTAATGCGCAATCACCGCCTTGGCGCTGGCCGACTGCGTGGCCACTGTGGTCGGGTACCACACAGCGCGCAGCAGTTCAGTCTCGATATAGCTCGGCAGCCAGAAAAATTCGGGGTCGGTATTCTCGACCGTGACCAGCACGTGGTGCACCGGCAGCACACTGCCTTCGGCCACGGCGCGGATGCGCAAGGGCAGGTAGCCACCGTGTTTTTCGACCAGCCGCTTCCAGCCCGCTTCGTTGAACGGCAAACCATGCGCGGCCAGCACCTCTTTGGCCTCGGCGATATGCGCATCGGTTACCGGCCGGGTCAGATACTCGCGCAAATACGCCTGCAAACCAAAGAACAGGCTGTGCCCATAACGCCCGCCACGCGATTCGATATAGCTGAAGGTGTGCTGCGTGCCCGGCGGGTATTGCAGCCAGTGCGAAGTCTTGTACGAATCGGTGCGCAGCAACAGGTTGTGGCCCAGGGCGGGGTGCAGATCAGGGTTCATGCCAAGGATTCCTCCCGTTGCCGGCATACATCCAGCCAATGCCGTGTATGCCGGAACTGTTCAAGATAGTCCCTCGTGGATGCGGGCAGTACGCCGGGCTGCAGCCACAAAGGATCGGGGTCGGGGTTGCGGGTGAAGTAGCTGTTACGGATCGATGTGCCATCCAGCCCCGCCACGTTGGCAAACGGCACAAACTGCCAGTGCGCAAACAGCTCCAGATAATACGTGCTGGCATCCTTGGCGTGACCCACGAGCGCCACGCGCGCGGCAGCGGCGCTTGCACCATCGGTGGTGACAACCCCATCCACCACGGCCTGCACGCGGCTGACCCATACCGTATCGTCAGGGTGGTTTTCTACGCCCGCCACATGTATGCGATCGGCATCTTCGGGCAAGGCCGCACGCAGCATCTGCACGCGCTCCTCAAGCGTAAAGGGGTTCTTGGGGCTGCGCGGCACACCTACAGAACCAACCACCACAACCACCTTGGGCGCTGTGTGCAACGCCGCCCGCAACAAGGCCACATGCCCGCAATGCACGGGTTGGAAGCGCCCGATCACGACGGCGTAGTCAAGCGCGTTGGCTGTTTTGATGGCAGCGGTTTTCTTTGAATGATCCATATTCGCCTGCATGCCGTTCATGCTGCACGGCCATGCAGCAACGCCTGTTCCCACCATGCAAAGCCCTCCCCACGCTGCCGCGCCAGTTGCACCATCGACGCATGG
This sequence comes from Allobrachymonas sp., assembly GCA_030538335.1. Taxonomy (GTDB): domain Bacteria; phylum Pseudomonadota; class Gammaproteobacteria; order Burkholderiales; family Burkholderiaceae_C; genus Brachymonas. The sequence goes on from JAUNUE010000042.1 coordinate 5,609, forward strand.
TCGTACGGCACGCTGTGCAGTTCCACCTGCCAGCCTGCATCGCATTGTTCAATGATGGCATAACGCGCATCGGGGGAGCCGGTTTGCATGATGTGGAATTCAGGCTGGTCATCAGAATATGCTTGAAGCCCCACGCTGCCGGGGTTGACGATGAGCGGGCCACCCCTCATGCGCACACTGCGCGGCACGTGGGTGTGGCCGCAGGCGATGAGCAGATCGTGTTGTGCTGCATATTCAGGGCCGAGGCGTTGCTGCAATTCCTTCTGCGTTGCCAGCCCCATTTCCCCATAGCGCACCGATTCGGCCAGATAAGTGCAATCGCTGTGTGGGGTGCCGTGGCATAGCAATACCGTGTCGCTGTAGCGGCATGTCGGCTGCAGGCTGCGCACCCAGTCCCGTTCTGCGGCCTGCAACTGGCTGTAGGCATATTGGTCTGACGGGGCACCGGCTTGCTGCGCACAGGCCAGCAACTGGCGCTCGTGGTTGCCCGCCAGGCACAGCCAGCCACTGGCCATGAGGAACTGCGCCGTTTCGCGCGGCAGCAGGGGGCCTGACAGATGGTCGCCCAGATTCAGCACCGCGTCTGCGCCACGCTTTTTGATGTCAGTCGCCACCGCCTCCAGCGCGGCGAGGTTGCCGTGAATGTCGGAAACAAGGGCCAGGCGCATGGATGCATCTCCGCGGTGCAAGGGTGGATATTGCCGCTAGGATACGGGTTTTGGTCTGCTGCTCCACAACACTTCTGATGAAACCCCTGCACAAAGCCATTTTTCCGGTTGCTGGTCTGGGCACGCGCTTTTTGCCTGCCACCAAATCCATCCCCAAGGAAATGCTCACGGTGGTCGACCGCCCGTTGATCCAGTACGCGGTGGACGAAGCGGTGGAGGCGGGCATCGACACGCTGATTTTTGTGACCGGGCGCAGCAAGAACGCGATCGTCGATTACTTTGACCGCAGCCCCGAACTCGAAGCCGAACTGGAAGCCAAAGGCAAGCTCGAAGCCCTGCAACGCGTGCGCGATGTGGTGCCGCCGCATGTCAAGTGCTTTTACGTGCGCCAGCCGCAGCCGCTGGGTCTGGGCCACGCCGTGTTGTGCGCGGCCGAACTGGTGCAGGACGACGAGCCGTTTGCCGTGCTGCTGCCCGACGATTTGATTGACGCCTTTCCCACCGGCACGCTGGCGCAAATGGCCGACGTGCACCGCCGCCACGGCCAGGCCGTGCTGGCGCTTGAGGAAGTGCCGCTGTCGCAGGTGCACCAGTACGGCGTGATTCGCCCGGCTGACAAAAATGCGCATCCGCTGCAGATCGAAGGCATTGTCGAAAAGCCCCGCGCGGAAGAAGCCCCATCGAACTGGAGCGTGGTGGGCCGCTACATCCTCACGCCCGATGTGATGACAGCGCTGAAGACGCAGCAACCCGGCGCGGGTGGCGAAATCCAGTTGACCGATGCCATTGCCGCCTGCCTGCACACCGGCAACTTTGTCGGCCTGCCGCTGCACGGCAAGCGCTTTGACTGCGGCAGCAAACGCGGCTTTCTGGCGGCGAACATGCATTTTGGCTTGCGCGAAACGGCGGAGTGATGCTGCCACCTACAAACGCATGCAGCACCCGTCACTCCCGCACAGGCGGGAATCCATAAACACCGTTCGCCCTGAGGTATCGAAGGGCAGGGCAGTTCGCATCAGGGCTTCGATACCTCAGCCCGAACGGATAAGCGAGTAACGATCAGACTATTTCGTGGAGGAGCTATACAACCCCTCCCAACCCCCGCTTTCGCAGAAATGACGGCATGACAGAAAATCGCTGAACACCACGCACGTTTTGCTGGTCAATTCTTGTCGGGATCAGTCCGCCCCTTTTTCGCTGACACGGCAGTTTTTCTCGTTGACGTTTTTGCCGTACGGCTGCGCGGCTTGGCTGCAGCGCGGGGTTTTTTGGCGGCTGCCGCCTTGGGTGCTGCGGGCGCAGCAGCCGCCTCTTGCGCTTGCGCAAACGCCTCTTGCCGCTGCGCCACTTCCTGCTGCGCCTGGGTGGCAATCTGGCCAAAGGTCTGGAACAGGCCATTCCACCACTGCCCGGCCTGCTCCATCACGGCCTGCAAGGCGGCATCAGCCGCGGGCGGTGCTGCATCATCTTTAGCAGACTGTGCTTGGGCACCGGTTTTTTCGCTTGCATCGGAGGCGGGCGGCTCGTCTGGCCCGGTTGACGTTGGGGCAGCGGTTGCGGCAGCAGGCGCCATCGCCTCCTGCATGTGCTGCGCCCAGCCTGCCATGCCCGCGTTCATGTTTTGCAAGGTCTGGCAGGTAAGCTGCTGCACCTCCAGCGCCTGGATCGTGGCCTTGAGCGCCGTGGTGTTTTGCTCCAGCCAGAACTGCACGGTTTTCAGCTCCTGGATGCGGCGACCGATTTCCTTCGGGTCGAGCGTGGGCGCCACCCATTGCGACAGCGCGGGCGACACGCCCGGCGTCTGCCCCATCTGTTTCAAAAAATCAAAGCCCGGTACAAACTGGCTGAAATCAAAGCCCGCGGCATTGGCGCTCATGGTGTGCCTCCTTTTTTATGCTGGCATGGTGACATACCACATGGTAAAACGCCCAGCCGAGAAAACCCGCAACAGGCTCCCTTTGCCCCTACGGCATGCGGCGACAAGCCTTTTTCATATGCCAGATTCATTGCAGCCATAAAACCCTTTCAGGCCGGGGAAATTGTCACGCTTGGTAGCATCTTGTTGCGATAATGCTTTGTCTTGGTCATTCACAAAAAACGGAACTTTTTATGGAAACACCGCTGCCTGCAAGTGGACGGAGTCTGGACTTTCCCCTTACCGTGAAGATGAAGCTGCTCGCGCTGGCGCCGCAGTTCTACGTTACCGACAAGCGCGGCCGCCACATTGCCTACGTCAAGCAAAAGCTGTTCAAGCTGAAAGAAGACATCCGCATCTTCAGCAACGAAGAACAAAAAAACCTGCTCTACACCATTGCCGCCGACCGCATCATCGACTTCACCGCGTCGTACAGTTTTGAAGACGCGCGTACCGGGCAGGATCTGGGTTCGATCAAGCGCAAAGGCATGCGTTCGCTGTGGAAAGCCGCTTACGAAGTGCATGACGCGTTTGGTCGTCCACAATACTTCGTATCGGAAGAAAGCGCTTTCACCCGACTGCTCGACGGCATTTTTTCAATTCTTCCGGTCATCAGCCTGTTTGCGGGCTATGTATTCAACCCCTCGTACCTGATAAAAAACACCGAGGGCAAAACCGTCATGCGCCTGAAAAAGCAACCCTCGTTGTGGGAAGGCATTTTCAAGATGGAAGCCTTCAAGCCGCTGCCGCCCGCCGACCAGCAGCGCCTGATGCTCGGCCTGTTCATGGTGATTGTGCTGGAGCGTATGCGGGGGTAAGTCGCTTATAGCCAAGCCACGGGGCTTGTTCAGGCACCGTTCGCCCTGAGCCTGTCGAAGGGCAAAGCAGCCTGTAGCCAGCTTGTGATTCTGTTTTCCGGCTATAGCCAACCCAAAAATCATGAGACACCGTTCGCCCTGAGCCTGTCGAAGGGCAGCGCCTTTACACGAGGGCTTCGATACCTGTCCTGAGCTGGTCGAAGGGCCTCAGCCCGAACGGATCAGGCGGTAGTCGTCAAACCCTTTCTCGAAATGCGTATATTGTTGAGATGGGCTATTGTTCATTTCTCTGGCGCAGCGCCTTCCACCACTGCGTACATTTCGCTGTCACCCACCGGTTCCAGCACCCAGCGCCGGGTGTGGAAGGCCACCACGCTTTCGCGGTGCGCCACCGACAGCAGGCCACCGCCGTTGGCGCGCACCATCTCCAGCAGCGCCTGGTACAGCGTGGCTTCTGTAGTGGCATCGAGCGCGCTGGTGGCTTCGTCGGCAAAAATCCAGTGCGGTTGCTTGAGCAGCACGCGGGCAATGGCGACGCGCTGTTGTTCGCCACCTGAGAGTTTGTGGCTCCAGTTGCTTTTCACATCGAGCAGGCTGGCAAGCTGCGGCATGCGCACGGTGTGCAGCACGGCCTGCAAAGCCTCGTCGCTGTAAGCATCGACCGGTTGCGGATACGCCAGCGCGGCGCGCAAGGTGCCATGCGGCAGATACGGGCGCTGCGGCAGGAACATGCTGTGCTCGGGCAGCACCACACGGCCGCTGGCTTGCGGCCAGATGTCGGCCAGCGCCCGCAGCAGCGTGGATTTGCCGCTGCCTGACGCGCCCTGCACCAGCACGGCATCGCCCGGCTGCGCCTGCTGTGCGGCCACCTGCACCTGCAGCTTGCCTGTGGGGAGGTGGCACTGTACGTTGCTCAGTTCCAGCTTGTTGCCTGCCACCTCGTAATGCCACGGCGCAGGGCTGGCGGCAGCTTGGGGCACTTCCTGCCCCGGCAACAGATCTGCGGGCGAAACCGTGGCAAGCTCGCGCAAGGTTCTGGTCACGCCGTGCTCAAAACTCATCAAACGCTCGGTGGTGGCGCGCCAGCTTGCCAGCCCGGCATAGCTGTCAACAAACCAGCTCAACGAATCCTGCACCTTGCCAAAGGCGTTGGAAATCTGGATCAGTCCGCCCATCTTGATGGCGCCGCTGAAGTAGCGCGGCGCGGCCACAATGAAAGGAAAAATGATCGCCGCTTGCTGAAAAAACAGCCTGAACCAGATCAGCCCTTTTTGCGCCTTGATGAGGTGCAGCATGTTGGATAGCACGGACGTGAAACGCCCATCCAGATGTTCCTGCGATGCGGCCTCGCCCCGGTCAAACGCCACCGCTTCGCTGTATTCGCGCAGCCGCACCAGGCTGTAGCGGAAATCGGCCTCGCGCCACTCCTGCCAGAAATTCAGTCGGATCAGCCTGCGGCCAATGAAATGCGCAATAACGCTGCCCAGAGCGCAATAAACAACCGCGGCCCACACCATGTAGCCCGGTACGGTAATCGCCTGCCCGGCCAGCGTAAAACTGATGCTGCCCGAGACTGTCCACAAAATGCCGATGAACGATACCAGTGTGACCGAGGCATTGAGCAGCCCCATGCTCATGCCCAGCGCGCTGCCGGTGAAACGGCCAATGTCCTCCTGGATGCGCTGGTCGGGGTTGTCGGGCAAGCTGACAGAACCACTCTGGCGCAGCAGTTCCAGATGGTAGTAACGGTAATGCGCCAGCCATTTGTCCATGTAGTGGCGCGTCATCCAGCCGCGCCAGCGCAAATCCAGCAATTGGGTGACGTAGAACTTGTATACGCCCAAGATGATGGAGCTGAATGCCAGAATGGCAAACTTCCACATTTGACGCCAAAACTCCGGCTCGTTTTTTTCCTGCAGCGCGTTATAAAAGGCGTTGTACCACTGGTTGAACAACACACTCAGGTACACCACGGCCAGATTCAAGGCCAATATGCCCAACAGCATCAGCCGCGCGCGCCATTTGTCTTCGGAATTGAAATACGGCGTGGCCAGCCGCCAGGCGTCGCGCAAGAAACGCCCCCAACCGCCACGGAACGGGTCAGGCAGGGTGTCTGAAGCTGAAGAAGTGGATGCAGGAGTGGAAGATGCCATGGGCGTTTATTGTGCGGCAGTGCGTTTGTGCTGCAGGGCAGGGAAAACCAGTCGATAAAACATGCTTACTTATATAGTCATTTCGAGAAATAATTTGACAATTTCCACCCGATCCGTTCGGGCTG